>JBBPYZ010000176.1:0-24871 GCA_038199465.1 Acidimicrobiales bacterium
GACTCGGAGACGTGGGCGCGTCCGGGGACGCACCTGACGGATGGGGCCGCAGGCTGGGGAGGGGCTCGCTGGCGCTCGCGGTCGGAGCCTGGGCGGTGGACGTCGGGGGTGCTGTCGGCAAGGACGATGCGGCGACCGTCGGGCTCGGGCCGCTGGTGTCACCGGCCCGCGCGTCTCGGGGACCGCGGTCGTGGCGATGCAGGCGCTCAGGACGAGGGCCTGCAGAGTGGCCAGCACGAAAAACGCTTCCGCATCGGACCCCCTTCGAACCGAGCACCAGGAGCGGCGGCCGAAGGCCGCCGCCCCCGCCTTGTACCCGCGTGGATCGTAGCCTCCGACGGAGGTCTGGAGAGCGCCCCGCCGGCGGGGATCCTACTACCGGCGAGGCAGGTTCAGCGGGTCGTCTGGGATCGCTTCGGGCGCGATGGCCCGACGGCCATCACGCGAGCCCAGCTCGCGTCATCCCCGGTCGAGTCGCACTCGCAGGAACGTGCTGAAGCCGATCGACAGACCGTGAAGGTCGTGCTTCTTCACGCCCGAGGTCAAGGCGCTGATGGCGCGACCGCGGCCGAGGTAGATCCCGATGTGCTGGTTGTTGCCCCAGATGACGAGGTCACCCCGGCGGCCGTCCGACTGGCTCAGGCGTCCCTTGGCGGCGAACCAGTCCCGATAGGCCTTGACGCCCCGGTACCCGCCGATCCGAGCGGACAACCCGGCCTGCTTGAACGAGTAGTACACGAACCCAACGCAGTCGAACTGGTCCGGACCGACCGTGCCCCATACCCATGGGTCACCGATCTGGTTCTTGGCCACGGATATGACCCGTCCCGGTTCTGCATCGGCGGCGGCGACCGGAGATGCCGTCCCTCGAGATCCAGTTCGCCGACTTCGCCCTCTGGCAGCGGCAGTGGCTGACCGAGGAGGTGCTGCGCCGCCAAGTCGACTGGTGGGTGAATCGGCTTGAGGGCATGCGGCTTGGGCCCGCCGTGCCGTTCGACCGGATCCCGTCCGAGCCGTCGCGGCAGATTTCCTCGGTCGTCTTCACCGTGCCGCCCGAGACCCACCAGCTCCTCCAGCACCTGGCCCGGGCCACCCAGAGCTCGGTCTTCATCGTGTGCGCCGCCGCCGTCAGCTCGCTGTTCAGCCGGCACAGCGGGATCACCGACGTGCTGCTCAGCACCACGCTGAGCGGGCGACGGCGAGCCGAGTTCGAGTCGATGATCAGCATGTTCGCCGGCATTGGCCGGATACGCACCGACGTGTCTGGTGATCCCGCCTTTGACGACGTGGTGGGCCGGGTCCGCAGCCACGTGCTGGGGATGTTCGAGAACCAGGACGTCCCGTTCATGCGAGTCCGGCAGGAGCTGCTGCCCGACTTCCCCACCGGCTGGCTCGAGGTCGCGTCTACGCTCCCGGTCGAGCTCGCGTACTTCCCGATCTCGCGGAGAGTGCACGATCACGAGCTCTACTTCCGTGGCCAACTCCACCCCCTCAGCGTCACCCTGCTCGACGACGGCAGCTGTATCCGGGCCAGCCTTAACTACAAGGTGGCGTTCTACCACGAGGCCACCATCGCCCGGCTGGCCGAGGGGCTGCAGGCGGTTCTCGATGCCGCCGGCCGCGAACCAGGCCTACGGCTGTCACAGCTGCCGTTGCGGCGGGCCGCGCCGGAGCACGCCGTCAGCTGACGTTGAGGATCAACGGAAGCTAGCCGGCGGCTTGCCCTGCTCGGTAATCAGGATGCTGCCCTTCGAGGCGCCGCTCATCTCGATGATGATCGAGACCCGGTTTAGGCCGGACTCGATCTCGTCGGCGATGTCGCTCACCGCCATCCGCTCATCCCCCGCATGGCGACCCTGGCGCAGGTCTTGGCCCCCTGCACCGAGTGGCCCCTCGTGGATGTCGGCAAGGTCGTGGTCGAACTTCTCGACCTTGATGGCGCCGAGCAGCCTGGCCTGGTTCGAGGTTCCCGCTCATCGTCGGCGCAGCCCTGGCCGGGCGTCGTCGGACAGGATCACGATGGCGGCAGCGAAGGGCGCGGCGGCCAGGGCGACGACGAGCAGGATGTGCAGGATCCCCTTGGTTTGCCGCTCCTTCGATCCGCCGGGCGCGCCTTGGCGGGCTGGTCTTGCGGGGCCTCCTCCACCACGACTGCTTCGCCGGCCACGATGATGAAACACGATGGCGTCAACAAGGCGGTTGGCGAGGAGCGCGTACTGCAGCACGGGCACGGCGTCCATAGACGGCCATGTGTAGAAGATCGAAGGCAAGCCGGCCGGGACCAGCGAGGAGGCCAAGGCCGTGATCGGCCCCAACGGCCGACCCGTGGCCAACCCGCTGCGTGGCGTCGCCTTCGAAGCCTCGGCCCTGCGCACCAGCATGTACACCTCGGTCATGGCCTTCAACGTCGCCGACCTCGTCATCGGCCTCGGCTTCATGATGCTGGCCCTCGGCGCCGTCCTTGGGGCCGCGGGCATCGGCCTCGGCCGGCGAACCACCGTCCGGGTCCACCAGCCCCGGGTCGATCTCGTCTCGGCGACACCCCTCAGCCGGAACCTTGGCGCTGCCGACGAGGTGGCCGTCGGCCGCTGACACAGGCGGGGCGGCCCACCGCCCGACTCAGGGAGCGGCCGACTCGAGGCGGGCGGTCGGGACCAGGAGGCGGACGGTGGTGCCGCTGCCGGGCACCGAGTGCACCTCGAGGCGGGCGCCGAGCAGGCTGGCCCGCTCCCGCATCCCCTCCAGGCCGTAGGACGTGGGCCGGGGCACGGCGGGGGGCTCGAAGCCGAGGCCGTCATCGATGACGCTCAGCTCGAGCCCACCGGCCCGACGGTGCAGGAGGATGCGCACCAGGGTGGAGCGGGCGTGCTTCTGCACGTTCTGCAGCGCTTCCTGGGCCACCCGGTACAGCGCCGTCTCGACATGGGGGGCAAGCATCGGCGACCGCTCCTCGAGGTCGACGTCCACATCGAGCTCGACCAGGGTGCCCGACAGGCCGGCGGCCAGGCTGCGCAGCCCGGCCGCCAGGCCCAGATCGTCGAGCACGGCCGGTCGCAGGCCGATGGTGGCGCGGCGGGCCTCGTCGAGGGCGTCGGAGACGAGGGTCAGGGTGGCCGTCAGCTCGTCGGCCACGACGCCTGCCGGGGCCGAGGCGCTGGCTGCCCTTAGGTGGTACCAGGCGCTGACCAGCGGTTGGCTGATCCCGTCGTGGATCTCGCCGGCCAGCCGGCGGCGGTCGAGCTCCTGCAGCTCGATGGTGCGGGCCGCCGAGCGGGTGAGCTCCTCCTCCTTGGCGGCCAGCCGCTCGTAGAGGATCGCCGTCTGGGCGATCCCGGCCACCAGGTCGGCCACCTCCTGGAGGTGGAGCACGTGCTCGTCGCCGAAGTGACCCGGGTGGCGGGAGTGGAGGTTCAGCACGCCGATCACCCGCCTGCGCTCCCGCAGGAGCGGCACCGAGACCATCGAGCTGAAGTCCTCGCCCCGCAGGGCGGGGATGTAGTGGTAGCGGGCGTCGTCCCACTTGTCGCTGACCAGGGCCGGCTCTCCCTGCTCGGCCACCCAGCCGGCGATGCCCTCCCCCAGCTTCAGCCTGATCGTCCCGACCAGGTGGTCGAAGCCCGAGGTGGCGCCGGCCAGGACGAGGTCGCCAGCGGTGCTGTCGACCACGTGCACGAAGCACACGTCGGCATCGGTCGTGCGGGCCACGAGCTCGGCGATGCGCCCGAACAGCTCGGCCCCCCGCAGGTCCTCGGCCGTCAGCCCGATGACCCGCCGCAGCAGATCCCCCCAGGTGTCGGGATCACTCACAGGAACTCACAGGAAGAGGCCCTCGCGCAGGGCGAAGGCCACGGCCTGGGAGCGCTCGCCCACGCCGAGCTTGCGGTAGACGCCGCGGACGTGGGTCTTGATGGTCTCCTCGCCCAGCACCAGGCGGGTGGCGATGGCACGGTTGGAGTGGCCCTTCACCAGCAGCTCGAGAACCTCACTCTCGCGCTGGGTGAGGCCCAGGTGGGCGCCGGGCCAGAACTCGCCCCGGTGGAGGCGGGCGGCCGACAGCGCCACCTGGCCGGCCAGCGACGGCTCGATCACCACCTCGCCGTCGCGCACCCGCTCGAGGTGGGCGATGAGCTCCTCGGCGGTGACCTGCTTGGTGAGGTAGCCGCTGGCCCCGGCCCGCAGGGCCTGGAAGAGGTACTGCTCGTCGTCGTGGACGGTCAGCATGACGACGCGAACCGTCGGGGCCGCGGCGATGAGCCGGGTACACAGGTCGAGGCCGAACATGGCCTTCATGCGCACGTCGACCAGCGCCACGTCGGGCGGGTCCTCGAGGACGAAGCGCTGCGCCTCGTCGGTGTCGGTGGTGGCGAGGACCAGGACCAGTCGGTCGGCGTGGGGGGCCAGCATCGACCGCAGCCCGTCGAGGATCATCTGGTGGTCGTCGACCAGCATCACCCGCAGGGGGCCGCTCGGGCCCGGGACTGTGGCCACGGGCACGAAGATAGGCGGGCGCCGGGCCGCCTCCCAGCGCAGCCCGTCCCCCCCCGGTTCCACCGGGCAGGGGAGGTGGCCCCGGGCCTCACCCCGTAGCGTCGGCGGACCAACTCTCGACATTGGGGAAGCCTGTGCCTGACAAGGAGTTCTCCACCCAACGTGCGCTGCGGGACGGCCACCGCCGCCGCCCGGTCATGCTCGCCATCGCCGGCGACAGCGCCTCGGGCAAGACCACGCTCACCAAGGGCCTGGTCCAGGCGCTCGGGCCGAACCGGGTCACCGCCATCTGCGTCGACGACTACCACCGCTACGACCGGATCGAACGCAAGAACGTCCCGTTCACGCCGCTCCACCCCGACTGCAACTACATGGACATCATGGAGCAGCACCTGCAGCTGCTCGCCCTGGGCCACCCCGTGCTCAAGCCCGTCTACGGGCACGCCAACGGCACCCTCGACCGGCCTCAGCTGGTCGAACCCCGCGAGTTCGTGATCATCGAAGGCCTGCTCCCCCTGCACACGCGCCTGTCCCAGGCCTGCTTCGACATCAAGGTCTACCTCGACCCGCCCGAGGAGATCCGCCGGGGCTGGAAGATCAAGCGGGACACCCGCGACCGGGGCTACTCCGAGGCCCAGGTCCTGGCCGACCTCGACCGTCGGGAGCCCGAGTCGGAGGCGTTCATCCGCCCCCAGCGCCGGGACGCCGACATCGTCGTGCGCTTCGCCCCCATCGCCGAGCGGGGTGAGAGCACCGACGACCCGCTGTCGGTCCAGCTGCTGCTGCGACCCACCATCGCCCACCCCGACCTCGTCACCATCCTCGAGGACGTGCCCCGCGACGCCATGCACCTCAAGCTGGTGCGCGACGAGGACAAGCGACCGGTCGACGCCCTCCACATCCACGGCTACGCCGACCCCGAGATCACCAAGGGGGTCGAGGGGGCCATCTGGAAGGAGGTCATGGGCAGCGGGGGTGGCGAGCGCCCCGTGCCGCCAAGCCTCGGCGCCATCGGCGACGGTCCCCGGCTCGAGCCGCTGGCCCTCAGCCAGCTCATCCTCCTCCACCACATGCTGAACGTGTCCCACGCCCGCAACGGCGACGACCTGGCCCGCCTCGACGCCCCGATCGCCGCGTCCACCCCGGCGTAGCCACGCCAGGGACCTGGCTACCTCTTTCCGGTGACGCCGGCCGAGTCGAAGGTGGCCATCTCGCTCAGGATGCGGGCGGCGGCCTCGACCAGGGGCAGGGCGAGGCAGGCGCCGCTGCCCTCGCCCAGGCGCAGGCCCAGGTCGAGCAGCGGCTCGAGCCCGAGGTGGGCGAGGGCGGCGGTGGCACCCGGCTCGGTCGAGCGGTGGCCGGCGATGCAGCGGGCTACGACCCCGGGGACGAGGGCGTCGGCCGCGAGCAGGGCGGCGTCGGCCACCACGCCGTCCACCACCACGGGCACGCCGGCGGCGGCGCCACCGACGATGAACCCGGCGATAGCGGCGATCTCGAGGCCCCCGAGAGAGGCCAGGGTGGCCAGGGGTCCGGCGGCGACGGCTTCAGCGTGGAGGGCCAGCGCAGCTTCGACGACCAGGGCCTTGCGGGCCAGCATGGCATCGTCGATGCCGGTGCCCCGGCCGGTGACCTCGGCCGCCGACCGCCCGGTGAAGGCGGCGATGACCGCGGCGCTGGGCGTGGTGGTGCCGATGCCCATCTCGCCGGTCACCAGGCACCGGGCGCCACCCGCCACCAGGTCGGCGGCCACCTGGCAGCCGACGTCGAGGGCGGCGACGGCCTCGTTGAGGGTCATGGCCGGCCCGGTGCTGAGGTCGGCCGTGCCGGCCCGCACCTTGTGGCGGCGCAGCCCGGGCCGGTCGTCCAGCTCGGCGGCCACGCCGACGTCGACGATGACGACCTCGGCCCCGGCCTGGCGGGCCAGGACGTTGATCGCCGCGCCGCCGGCGCAGAGGTTGGCCACCATCTGGGCCGTGACCTCCTGCGGCCACGGCGTCACCCCTTGGGCCACCACGCCGTGGTCACCGGCGAACACCGCCACCGCGGCCGGCCTCGGCAGCGGTGGCGGGCACACCCCGCCGATCCCGGCCAGGCGCACCCCGAGCGCCTCCAGCCGTCCGAGCGCCCCGGCCGGCTTGGTCAGCCGCCCCTGCAGGGCGGCGGCGTCGGCCATCGCTGCGGAATGGAGCGGGGACAGGGCGGTCGCAGCCTTGGCGAATGGCCCGTCCCCAACTGCTCGCACGATGCCCAAGGTTACCTGCGGCCCGAACCCGCCCCGGCCTCATGAGCGCCGCCGTCGACCGTCCCCTCTGAGGAGCCACAAGGCCAGCTGCGAGGCTGTGGCTCCTCAGCGTCATCAGCGGCACCGGAAACGATCCCTCCGGTTCCTCAGAGGAACGGAGGCCCCGGGTCTGGGGCGTCAACTCCTCAGAGGGGCGAGATCGTCGTCACTGAGGCCCGAACCTGGAAGAGTGAGGGCGTGATCACGCCCGGGTCAACCGAGGGGCCGCTCGGGCCCGCGACCTCCCGCTCTGAGGGGCCGCTCGGGCCCGGGACCTCCCGCTCCGATGGGCCGCTCAGGGGCAGCTCGTTCCCGCCCATCGCCAGCTACGGGTTCCTGTCCGACTGCGAGACGACCGCCCTGGTGGCGCCGAGCGGCAACGTCGAGTGGCTGTGCCTGCCCCGGATGGACTCGCCGAGTGTGTTCGGGGCCATCCTCGACCGCGACGCCGGCGGCTTCCGGCTCGGGCCCGCCGACGTGACCGTGCCCGCCGCCCGCCGCTACCTGCCGGGCACCATGGTGCTGGAGACCAGCTGGGGCACCTCGACGGGCTGGATCATCGTCCGCGACGTCCTGCTGGTCGGGCCGTGGCACCACCTGGAGGACCGCTCGCACACCCACCGCCGGGCCCCCACCGACTACGACGCCGACCACGTCCTTCTGCGCACCATCCGCTGCGTCAACGGCGAGGTGCAGGTGACCCTCGACTGCGAGCCGGTGTTCGACTACGGCCGCCGCCCGGCCGCCTGGGCCTACACCGACCACGGCTACAACCAGGGTCTGGCCACGGCCGAAGGCGTCGACGTCGAGCTGAAGCTCACCACCGACCTGCGCATCGGCTTCGAGGGGGCCCGGGCCGTGGCCCGGACCCTGATGAAGGACGGCGACATGCGGTTCTGCGCCCTGTCGTGGAGCGAGCACAACCCGCCTTACACTGCCAAGCAGGCCCGCCGCCGGCTGGTGTGGACCGCCCACCACTGGCAGCACTGGCTGGCCCGGGGCCACTTCCCCGACCACCCGTGGCGGGGGTACCTGCAGCGCAGCGCCCTCACCCTGAAGGGCCTGACCTTCGCTCCCACCGGAGCCCTCGTCGCCGCCGCCACCACCTCGCTCCCCGAGAGCCCCGGCGGAGAGCGCAACTGGGACTACCGCTACAGCTGGATCCGCGACTCGACCTTCGCCCTGTGGGGCCTCTACACCCTGGGCTTCGACTGGGAGGCCAACGACTTCTTCTGGTTCATCGCGGATGTGACCGAGCGGTGCGGCGAGCTGCAGGTCATGTACGGCATCGACGGGCGAACCGACCTCGACGAGCAGGAGCTGGGCCACCTCGAGGGCTACGACGGCGCCCGACCGGTGCGGATCGGCAACGCCGCCCACGACCAGCGCCAGCACGACGTCTGGGGCGCGGTCCTCGACTCGGTCTACATCCACACCACCTCACGCGACCGCCTCGACGAGCGCATCTGGCCGATCCTGTGTCGCCTGGTCGAGAGCGCCATCACCCACTGGCGCGAGGCCGACCGGGGCATCTGGGAGGTGCGGGGCGAGCCCCGGCACTTCACCTCGTCGAAGCTGATGTGCTGGGTGGCGGCCGACCGGGGCGCCCGGCTGGCCCGCATCCGCGACGACCGCAACCGGGTCGTGCGCTGGCAGGCGGCGGCCGACGAGATGCACGCCGACATCTGCGCCAACGGCCTTGACCAGCGGGGGGTGGTCACCCAGCACTACGACACCGATGCCCTCGACGCCTCGCTGCTGCTGATGCCGCTGGTGCGCTTCCTTCCGGCCGACGACCCCCGCATCCGGGCCACCGTGCTGGCCATCGCGGAGGAGCTCACCGAGGACGGCCTCGTCCTGCGCTACCGGGTGAAGGAGACCGACGACGGCCTCACCGGTGAAGAGGGCACCTTCACCATCTGCTCGTTCTGGCTCGTCTCGGCCCTGGCCGAGATCGGCGAGCACGGCCGGGCCCGCCAGCTGTGCGAGCGCCTCCTCGCCCTGGCCAGCCCGCTCGAGCTGTACGCCGAGGAGCTCGACCCCCACACCGGCCGCCACCTCGGCAACTTCCCCCAGGCGTTCACCCACCTGGCCCTGATCAACGCCGTGATCCACGTCATCCGCCACGAGGAGCAGTCGACGCCCAGCCGGTTCGGCCAGCCCGGCCCCTGAGCGGGCCTCAGCCCCGGGCGGCGATCGTCTGGTGGTACAGCTGCTCGGTGGCCTCGGCGGCCCGGTTCCAGTCGTAGGTGTCGACCACCCGGGGCCGGAAGCTCTGCACGCCCCGTCGCTCGCCGTCGAGGTCTCCGAGGGCGGCCTGGATGGCCTTGGCCAGGGCCTCCTCGTCGCCGGCCGGGACGAGGCGGCCACCGGGCTGGTCCTCCTGCAGCACCTCGAGGTGGGGGGCGATGGCGCTGGCCACCACCGGCACGCCGTGGGCCACGGCGTCGAGCAGCGTCAGGGGCAGCCCCTCGAGCACCGATGGCAGGACGAAGAGCGAGGCGTTCGACGACAGCTCCTGCTTGCGCCGGCCGTAGACGTAGCCGGGCAGGAGGACGCGGGGATCCTGCCGGGCCAGCGCCCGAAGGTCCTGGACGTAGGCGTCGGTGAAGCTGGAGCCGCCGGCCAGGACGAGACGGTGGTCGGTGTCCACCTGGCGGAACGCCCGCAGCAGCAGGTCCGGGCACTTCTCGGGGACGAAGCGACCGAGGTAGAGCACGTAGGGCTGGCCGCCCAGCCCCCAGGCGTCGCGGATCTCCTGGGCGGGGAGCCCGGGCTCGGTGGTCGCCCCGTTGGGGATGTAGGTGACGGTGGTGCGGTGGCGCTCGGCGTAGTGGCGGACCAGGTCGTTCGACACAACGATCGTGGCATCGGGGACTCGGGCGCTCATCCACCCAGCAACCCGCAGCGCGCTCCGGGCCACCGCGTTCCACTTTGCCCGCTGATCGTCGAGCCCGTGGATCGTCTGCACGACGCAGGCCCGGGATCCGAAGCGGGCGGCCGGCGCCACCAGGCCGGGCCCGAGGGCGTGGTAGTGGACGATGTCGTAGCGGCGGCCGATGTCGTAGCGGCGGCCGAGAGCGTCCCGGCGGCCGAGGGCGTCCCGGCGGCCGATGGCGTCGGCAGTGGCGAGAGCGCTGTGGACGAGAGCGTCGAACGACTTGGTCGAGACGGTCGGCAGCCGCCGCAGCGTCATGCCCCGGTACCCGCGCGCGGCACGGTCGACATAGTTGCTGCGGCAGTAGACCGTGATCTCGTGACCACGGGCGGCCAACCGGGAACCGAGCTCCTCGACGTGGTGCTCGATTCCGCCGAAGGTGGCCGGCACGCCGCGGGTGCCGATCATCGCCACCCGCAGGGACCGTCCCGTCACGTCTCGCTCCCGGCGGCTCCCGCCGCCACCGCAGCCGCCGCACCGGCCTCGGCGTAGGTTGACAGGATCGCCTCGACGTGGCGGTCGGGATCAAACAGGCGCTCCGCCTTCCCCCGGGCGGCGGCACCCAGGGCGAGCAGGCGCACAGGGTCGCCCAGGGCCCGGGTGAGGGTGGCACCGAGGGCGGCCGGGTCGTCGGGTGGCACGAGGAAGCCATGGGTCCCCGCCTCGACCAGCTCCGGGAGCCCGCCCAGGGTGGTCGCCACGACGGGCACGCCGCAGGCGAAGGACTCGAGCACGATCATCGGCTGGTTCTCGTACCACCGGGAGGGCACGGCCACCAATCCCGACGCCCGGATGCGGTCGTGCAGCTCGGCCTTGGTGATCTGGCCGAGGAAGCGGACCCGGCCCGGAGCCGAGGACTGCGCCAACGCCTCGAGCCGCGGGCGCTCCGGCCCGTCGCCGGCGACGACGAGGTCCACCCCTGCTGTGCCCACGGCCTCGATGAGGGTGTCCACCCCCTTCTCCGGTGACAGGCGGCCGGCGAACAGCACGTCGCCGCCGGCCGCGACCTTGGTGGCCACGGTGGCGACCTCGGCGAAGTGTGGCACCACGACGAGGCGGTCAGGGAACACGCCTGCCTCGCCCATCTTGGTCGCCATGAAGCGGCTGGGGCAGATGAACCGGGCCACCGGCCGGTAGGCGCCCGTCCAGCGATGGGCTGCGGTCTCGACCGCGGCCACGGCGCTGTGCACGGCCGAGCCGTTCTTGCACCGGCGCAGCACGGCGTTGTGGAAGCCGCCACCGAGGCAGGCCTCACAGGGCGACCCGGCGGCCAGCATCTGGTAGGTGGGGCAGGCCAGCTTGTAGTCGTGCAGGGTCATGACCATCGGCACCCCGGCCCGCAGCACCGGTCGCAGCACCGAGGGTGAGAGGTGCTCGTAGATGTTGTGCAGGTGGACCACGTCGGGGTGAAAGTCGGCGACGACCCGGTCGAGCCCGGCGGCGGCGGCGGGCGACCACAGGATCCGGCCGGCCGCCCTGGCCCGGGCCCCCAGGCCGGCGGGCGGCGGGTTCAGCTCGATGTACGGCGGGAGGTGGGCCTGGTACCGGTGCGGCGGGTTCTCCGGGTGCTGCATGCCGAACGTGGCGGTGGTGTGGCCGGCGGCGTCCTGGAGCGCGGCCAGGTCGAGCATGTAGGCCTCGGCGCCCCCGCGACGGTAGAGGAACTTGTTGACGTGGAGGATCCTCACCCGGGGGCGGGGGCGGCCGGGTGCGCGGTGGCAGCCTCGGCGCTCCTGAGGCGCACGACCGCCGAGGTGCAGGCGGCAAAGGCGAAGACGTACCACAGGGTGGCCACGTTGGAGATGACGTTGGCGGCCATGCTCACCGCGAACACCGCGACGGCGATGCCCAGGAAGCCGACGGCCAGACCCCGTTCGAAGGTTCCCGGCTCGGTGACCCGGGTCGCCTTCCGGCCGAGGGCCAGCATCGCCGCCAGCAGCGCGGTGTAGGCGATCAGCCCGACGACACCGGTCTCGACGTAGGCCCGGAGGAAGTCGTTGTGGGGCTGCTTGGCCCGGTCGGTGCTGAACTGGGTCTCGTTGATGCCGATGCCCAGGATGGGGCTGCGGTTGGCCAACGGCAGCACGTCGGTCCAGTAGTCGAGGCGCCAGGCAAGCGAGTTGGTGGAGGTCTTCCCCGAGCTCGAGGTGGTGGTCGTGGCCAGGTCGGTGAACCGGCTGGCCATCGCCGGCACCAGGGCCAGCAGCAGCACCATCCCGACGGCCAGGCCGACCAGGACCCGCTTGCTCTGCAGGATCCCGACGACGAGGAGCCCGAGCACGGTGGCCACCAGGGCGGTGCGGGTGTAGGTGAGGAGGAGGAAGGCGCCGAGCAGCGGGAGCACCAGTGTGAGCAGCGGCCGCCAGGGCCGGGCCAGGTGGGGGTACAGGGCGATGCCCATGATGATGAAGAGCATGAGGTAGCGGCCGAAGTCGTTGCTCTGCTGGTAGGTGCCGAGGATGCGGGTCAACGAGCCCTTGGTCTCGGCGCGCGGCGATCCCGTGGCGAAGCCCCCGATGGTGATCAGGACCGGCAGCACCAACGAGGCGAAGCAGGCGGCGATCACCCGGCGAACCGTCTTCACATCGACGCAGAGCTCCTCGATGACGATGAACATGACCACGACGGCGAGGATCCGGGCCCCCTCGGCCGTGGCCGAGGTCTTGTGGGTCGACGGGAGGACGCTGGCCAGGACCGAGACGCCGAACAGCACCAGCGCCCGCCGGAGGGTCGACCCGAAGAGCCGGCCCCGTTGGTGGAGCTGGGCCAGGAGCCACAGGGCGGCCAGTCCGAGGAACGTGGCGCCGATGAGGGCGGTGGGATCGAGGGCGCGGGCGACACCGGTGGACGCGGTGTTCCCTGCCGCCCGCTGGGAAAGCTTGGTGAGGTCCATGACACTGCGGGAGGCCAGGAGGAGCAGGACATAGACCTGGAAGCGGGTCAGGGCCACGACGCCGAGGAGGAGGCCGGCGCCGACCGCCAAGGGCAGGACCAGGGCCCGCTTGTCGACCGTGGCGCCCGCCGCCGTCATCCCGCTGACCGTGGCCAGCGTTCCCGCGACAACAACGGCAGCCACCGTGGCCACGGTGAGCGACCGGGAGCGTCCGCTCGCCGACGTCAGCGACTGGGCCACGGGCCGAAAGGATAGGCGTCGCGGGCTTGCCGACAGCCTTCGGCGTGGTGGACACTCGCCCGATGGCTGGCTCCCCACCGATCTTCATCGTGGGCTGCCAGCGATCGGGAACCACGCTCGTTCGGCTGATCCTCGACTCGCACCCCAACATCAGCTGCGGGCCCGAGACCCGGTTCCTGCGCTCGTTCGAGCACCTCACCGACGACGCCGGGGACTGGCCGCGGCTGGCGCTGTACGGCTTCGACAAGGACTACTGGCACCGCAAGGTGGCCGAGCTGTTCTCGACCACGATGCAGGACTACGCCGAGCGGCGGGGCAAGGGCCGGTGGGCCGACAAGACGCCGCTGTACGCCCTGCACCTCGACTACCTCGACGCCCTGTTCCCCGACGCCCTGGTCCTGCACGTGGTGCGGGACCCCTTCGACGTCGTCGCCTCCCACCGGAGCCGCTGGGGCTGGTGGTCCGCCCTCAAGGCCGTCGAGAAGTGGGGCCGTTATGTGCGGAGCGCCCGCACCGCCGGCAGCCGTCTCGGCCCCACCCGGTACCGCGAGCTGCGCTACGACCGGCTCATCACCGATCCCGAGGCCGAGCTGCGTAGGGTGATCGAGTGGTTGGGAGAACCCTTCGACCCTGCGCTGCTCGACCATGAGAGCAGTCCCCACGACGTGTTCGGCGGGTACCGGGAGTTCTCCTCGGCCCGGCGTCGCTCGGCCGGGACCAGGCGGGGAATCTACAACCGGCTCGGGTCGGGCCGGCGCGAGCTCGACCCGGTGCTGAAGCTGGCCGTCGCCCTGCGCACGCGGTCGCTGCGCCGGCAGCTGGGCTACGGCTGAGGCTCACCGGTAGACCGCAGCATGGGAGCGGGAGCGGTGGCCCGCCCGGTGGGGCCGGCCCGACGACCTCCGCCCCGGCGGGTGAGAAGGCCGGCGATCATCCGGTCGCTGTCGGGCAGCCTCAGGGCGATCACCAGGGCGATGTACACCGCGCCCGCGGCGACGATGCCGGCGACGGCGCCCGTGCCGCCCTCGGGCAGCAGCTGTGAGGTGACCAGCGCTGTCGCCCCGGCGGCCGCCGCGGCCACGAACGCCTTGGCCTGGGCGACGTCGAAGGGCAGGGACCGGACGATGATGCGGACCTGGAGCACCCGGAGGACGTTGACGGCACCCAGCGAGACGGCCCAGGCCAGGGCGGCGCCGTTGATGCCCCAGAGCGGTATGAGCACCAGGTTGAGCCCGATGTTCAGGGCCAGGACCAGCAGGTTGTCGATGAGGTTCAGCCGGTTCCGACCCGACATGTTGATCACCATCCCGCAGGGGCCTGTCGCCGCGTTGCACAGCTGGCCCAGGGCGAGGATGACCACGACCGTGGCGCCGGCACCGTAGGCCCGGCCGAAGAACAGACCGAGAAGCGAGCCCGGCAGGACCAGGAGGATGGCAAAGGCCGGTAGCGAGAGCCGCACGATCCAGCTGGTCGCCACCGTGTAGACCTCGCGGAGGAGCCCGAGCTCACCCCGGGCGAAGAGGTTCGCGATGCGGGGGGCGAAGGCGGCGTTGATGGGGTTGATGACGAAGACGGCCAGGGTGACCAGGCGGGCCGACGCGTTGTACACGCCTACCGCGCTGCTCGTCACCACCAGGCCGAGGATGATGGTGTCGGCCCAGATGAGGCCCGTGGAGGCCAGCGAGGCCACCCAGGCCACCGCCGAGTACCGCAGGAACGGGCGGGCGTCCACCACCACGGCGGGTCCGGCGGCCGAGCAGCCGTCCCGGGCCTGGCCGACGAGCCGGTGCAGGCAGGTGATCGCGGCGGTGGCGCCGATCCAGCTCGAGACCGCCAGGGCCACCAGCGTGCCGCGCAGGCCGAAGCCCACAGCCAGGAGGGCGCCAGACAGGGCGAGGCGCAGCAGCGGCTCGAGCAGCAGCCCGACGAGGGCGAAGGGCTTCATCGTCCGGAAGCCCTGGGTGGCCGACAGCGCCGCCTCCTGCAGTGAGACCGCCGGCAGGGCGACGGCGGCCACCCGCAGGGCGACCTCGAGGCGGGGCTCGTCGAAGGCGGAGCGGGCCAGCCACGGCGCCGCCGCGAACAGCCCCCCGGCCAGGGCAACCGAGGCGGGTACGGAGATGCAAAGGGCCAGTCGCACCGCCCCCACCATCCGCGGGACGTCGTCGTTGGCGAGGTGCATCGCCACGAACCGGGTCAGCGCGCCGCGGAACCCGGCGAGCGACAGCAGCGAGAGCAGCGACAGGAAGGCGAACGCCTGGAAGTACACGCCGGCCGCCTCGCGCCCGAGGACCCGGGCCAGCACGACCGTCAGGACGAGCATGGCCAGCTGGCTGGCCACGCTGCTGCCCAGGTTCAGCAGTCCGCCACGAGCCAGGCCACCCACCTCGTGGCGGAGCGCCTCGGTGGAGCCCGCCGGGCCCCCGGTGGGATCGTCTCCGGGTCGGGGGGAGCGGATCGCCACCCGCCCTTTCACCAGGGGACGTCGGTCCCGAGCAGGCTGGCCAGGCGTGCGTTGTGGGGGGCGAAGCTCTCCTCCAGCTGGGTGCGGGTGGCGGCGGCCAGGGGCGGACCTTCCCACACGGTGCGGCGGGTGTGGGCCCGGTACTCGGCCAGCGAGTGGCTGGGCAGGCCGAGGAAGTCGAGCACCCGGGCGTAGGTGGCGTCGGGGTCCCGGTAGAGGTCCTCAGAGAAGACCACGAGAAGCTGCTCGCGGGGGTAAACGGCCAGCCAGCGGTCCAGCTGATCGGCGTACCGACCGCGTGTGACGTAGGAGTGCCGCTTGTGGTGGGAGGCCGAGGCGCTGGACGATCCGCCACGGCCCCGGTCCAGGCGGTGGGACTCGGCCTGCAACGCCGCTTCGAAGGGGAGTGTCTCGGTGCCCCGCAGCACGTTGTGCTGGTAGTGCGACCACGCCCTCTCCGTCGGGTTGCGCAGCAGGGCGACGAGCCTCGCCTCCGGCACCACCGAGGCGGCCCGGCTCGGCGCCTGGTCGTGGAGGAGGTAGTAGGGCGTGGCCTCGAAGACCTTGCGGCCGCGAGCCGCCTTGGCGGTGGGGAAGTGGCACCGGTACCACGAGACGCCCCGCTCGAAGCGGTAGGAGAAGAACTGCAGCTCCTTCTCGACGGGCCGGCACACCGAGGGGTGCCGGCACAGGTACTCGAACAGCGATGTCGTTCCGCAGCGTTGGCCGCCGATGATCAGGAAGTCGGGCAGGACGTGGCGCGACGAACCTGGGCGGCGCACGGCGACGCGCATCTCATGGCTGGCGCGCCGGGCCTGGATCCGGGCCCGGCTGGTCATGCATCCTGCGGGAGGCAGTCGCCCCGAACCGGGTCGGTCGCGGCCGGGCCACTGACCCCGGGGTCGTCGAACAATGACCTGACGCGCTCGGTGACCTCAGGCTCGGCGGCCTCAGGCTCGGCGGCCTCAGGCTCGATGGCTTCGACCTCGGGGGGGACCGCCAGCGTCTGGCTGCGGAGCAGCTCGAGGAGCAGGGCGATGCCGGCGGCGAAGAACAGGGCGCTCACAAAGGCGGTGACACCTCCCTTGGCGGCCGGGCCCAGCGTGGAGACCTTGACCGCCTCTCCGGGGGTGATGATGCGGTCCGGATCGCCGGCGGCGAACTGTGCCCTCGCCTGGTCCAGGTTCTGGCGGGTGGCAGTGACGGCGTTCACCGCATCGGAGCGCCTCGCGGTCAGGACGTTGTACTCCGCGAGCGTGGTGGCCAGCTTGGTGAGCTCGTCCTGCTTGGCGGCGATCACACCGCCGTAGCGGGCGGCGATGCTGATCTCCTGGCGCGCCGCCGATTCGGCCTGGAGCGTCTGGAGGGACGAGATCTCGCCGGCCAGGATCTGGTAGTCCCGGTCGGGCACGGGGGTGCTGGCGACGCGGGTGAACCCGGCCAGCTTCTCGTCCGCCGCAAGCAGCTCCTCCTCGGCCTTGGCCAGCGGTGCCGCGGCCAGGACGATCTGCGACTCGAACAGGAACTTCATCGTCCTCTTGGCCGCTTCGGTGGCGACCGGCTCGGCCTGGGCCCGGACCGGGGTCCTGTAGGTCACCTCGATGATGGTGGACTCGCCGACGGGGGCGCTGGAGAGGCCGTTCCGGGCGTCAGCCGCCTTCACGCTGCGGGCCCGAACCACCTCGTTGATGACCGAAGGCGACCGGAGCGCAGCCTGGAAGTTGGCCACGAAGGTCTTGGCCCCCGACGTGCCGCTGTACTGCCCGGTCGGTCCACCGCTCACGGCCAGGGCGGAGACGGTGGCCGTCGAGGTGAAGCTGGGCGGCCGGCTGATGGTGACCAGCACCACCGCCCCCATGGCCACGAACGGGCACAGGAGCAGCCACCAGCGACGCCGGACGACCGAGACGTAGTCCTGCACCTCCAACACTTGCCTCCTTCGTCGCCGGGCTCCCCGAAAGCCGAAGGCTACAGGGGCGACACCGGATCCTGCCGTCGAGGCGCGCCCGCGGCCCACCCCGACGCCGTGGCACCATCGCAGGGGACATGGGCGAAACGATGGAGATCGGAACCTACCTGCGCACCCTGGGCTGGCGCGCCGTCCTCGCCGCCGCGCTCATCGTCGCCGCCATCGCCGGCCCGGTCGCCCTCGTCCTACGTCAACCGCTGCGGTACGTGGCCGTGACGGCGGTGCGGGTGCCCAGCCTGGCTCCCGAGGCCGGGCGAGAGTTCCCCACGGAGAGCTCCGACGAGGGCGAGCGATCCCAGCTGGCCGCTGATCTCGCAGCCATCCTCGGCCTGCCGCTTACCCAGAGGGCCCTGGCGGCCGACATGGGTGTGTCCGTCGGTGCGCTGAAGGACGGGCTCACGGTGACCCGGGCCGGCAGCCCGCAGTACGTCGACGTGTCCTTCAGGGACACCGACAAGTCGCGGGCCCGCAAGGTGGCCAAGGCCGCGGCGCGCCTGGCGCTGACCAAGCTCACGTACGAGCGCCTCTACCAGTCGACGCTTAACGTGGATACGGTGCAGGAGCGGCTCGATGCCCTCCCCGCCGACGGCTCGGCCGAGCCGCCCCTGGTCGTCTACCGGCGGGCCCGGGCCGACGAGTCTCGCCTGGAGCGACTGGTGATCGCCCAGGTGGCTGCCGGCGACACGTTGGGAGCGGACTCGGCCCGGCGGTCGCTCGAGGAGGCCCGCAAGCGCTCGGCCCAGGCCGCCCAGGAGGTCCTCCCCTTCCAGCGGGCCAAGGTCGACCGGGACGCCGCCCAGGAGGCCGTCGCCGAGTCTCGCAAGCTGTCCGTCCGGTTGGAGGAGCGCCGCCAGGCCATAGGCGAGGCGAGGGCCGTGGTGAACGGCCCGGTCCGGCGGGAGCTGCCGGTCAAGCGCGTCGCCTCGGCCGCGATCGGAGGCGGCCTGGCCGCCGGCATCGTGTGCTTCGGGTTGATCACCCTGGCCGAGGTGCGCTCGGTCCTGAAGCGGCGGAGCAGGGCGATGGCTTGAGAGCCGGGGCGCATGCGCAGGCCCGCCGGCCACGGGTCTGGATGGCCGTGGCCCTGCTGGTGCTGGCCGCCTCCTGCTCCGACGCGCCGACGGCCCGGCAGGTCGAGGTGCCCGAGGTGACGGGCCCGGTGCCGGCGGCCGTCCCCCCCAACCGTCTCGGGGTCAAGTGGGACTGGAGCCGGGTCAACGCCTTCGCCCCCTACCTGGGGCAGATGTCGGGCGGGACCACCTTCTTCGAGCTGGTGTGGTGCGAGATCCAGCCGCAGCGGGGAGCGGTCCAGCGCTGGGAGGCCTCCGACGCCGTCGTCGCCGGCGCCACCAAGCTCGGCTACACCCTGGCGCTGAAGATCAGGACCGGCACCTGCTGGGTCACCGACGGGCGGGGGAGCGACCCCCGGGGCGCCCGGGGCAAGACGGCGTCGGCCCCTCCGGCCGACGAGGCCGCCTACGACGGGTTCGTCAAGGCTGCGGTCGCCCGCTACGCCGCCCGCGGCGTGCACCTGTGGGCCATCGAGAACGAGGTGAACGCCGCGAACTCCTGGGCCGGCACCGCCCAGGCCTACGAGGGTCTCGCTCGGCAGGCCGCCGCCGCCATCCGGTCGGCCGATCCCGAGGCGATGATCGCCGACTTCGGGCTCTCGAGCACCGGCTGGGGCACGGCGGTCGCCGCTGACCTCCTCAAGCAGGGCCGCGAGGCTGACGCCATGGCGGCGTGGAACCGGTGGTTCGACCGTCGCGGGCGTGCCGCCTTCTCGCAGGTCTCGGCGGCCTCAGAGCTGCGTCAGGCGCTCGAAGGCGCACAGACCAAGCGCAACCTCGCGATGTTCGAGGTGGCCACGCGCCTGGCCGCAGATGAGGTGGTCGACATCACCCAGGTCCACTTCTATGAGAGCCCCGAGAACGTGGCCGCCCTCGTCGAGCTCTTCAAGCGCCGCTTCCCGGCCACGGGTCGGATGGAGGCGTGGGAGGTGGGCCGGTTCGAGCGGCTGGGCCTCACCGACTCGACCCCGGCTGACCGGGCCCTGCAGGCCGACGACGCCCTCAAGAGCGTCGTCTCGTTGCTGGCCGGAGGGGCGCAGCGCGTGATCTGGCTTCCGGCCGCGGTCAACCCGGAGGGCCGCAACCCCGACGAGCCGCGAGCCGGTCTCATGGACCCCGACGGCACCGCCCGCCCGTCGGGCAACGCGCTGGCGGCCCTGGTGGCGGCCACTGCCCTCGACGCCCAGGTCACGCCGCTCCCCGCGTCCAGCCGGCTGGACGGGGCGGTCTTCGGGCCTCCCTCAGGGCCCGCCGTCCTCGTCGCCTGGTCGGCCGCTGGGACGGTCCGCCTGACCACCTCAGGCGCCGTCGTCCGGCGGGGACCCCCCACGCTCGCCGACGGTGTGATCGACGTCGGCGGTAGCCCTGTGGTGATCGAGGTGGCGGCCGGGGCCGCCGCGGCTCTCGCCCTCGGCACGGCCTGAGGCTGGTCAGCCGGACCGCGAAGAGTCCGATCCGCCCGGAAGATACCCTCGTCGGGATGGCCATCCCCCCGTCGGCCCCTCGCCGAACCATCGCGGTGGCCGCCGCCGCCACAGCCGCCTTGGCCCTGGTGGTCGCCGCCGTGGTCAGCGTCCCCCGCCTCCTCGAGGACTCGCCCAGCGCCGCACCCACCACCACCCCCACCTCGGCCGAGGTCCCTGCTGGACCGGGAACGTCGCTCCGGCCGCCGACCACCGCGGCACCCACTGAGGGCCTGAAGGAGCCCATCGTGGGGCTCCTGGACCGCCAGGGCGAACCCAAGGCCGGCTACGAGCTGAGCGGCTGGGTGGTGAAGTCGTCGTGGGCCGACCTGCAACCGACCGCCGGCGGCCCGATCGCCGAGCAGAACGACATCGACGACGCCATCGTGCGGGCCCGCGAGCTCGGGATGGTTCTCAAGCTGCGGGTCTACACCGGGACCGAGGCCCCCGAGTGGGCCAAGCAGCTGGGTGGTCCGCCGGTCCCCCTCGTCGACCCGGCCGACGGCCAGACCACCACGATCGGCCGGTTCTGGACCGAGCCCTTCGGTCGGGCCTACGCCGACTTCCAGGGCCTGCTGGCCGCCCGCTACGACGACGTCGCCGAGATCCGCGAGACCGTCGTGAGCCGCTGCACCACCGTCTTCGCCGAGCCCTTCATCCGCCAGACAGCAGCGGCCGAGAACCTCACGACCTTCGCGGCAGCAGGTCTCGACGACGAGACCGACCTGCGCTGCTTCAAAGAGCAGGTCGACGCCCACGACGTCTGGAAGCGGACCCGGTCGGACCTGGCGGTCAGCCCGTACCAGTCGGTCCAGGCCAAGGCCGAGGCCCGGGGCGAGGGGCGGGCCCAGCGTGGCGGTGATCTGGACATCCCCGAGCAGGTGATGCGCTACTGCCGCGAGCGGCTGGGCCCCCGGTGCGTCCTCGAGAACAACTCGCTGCGCGTCGAGCGGAGAGCCCAGTACGAGCAGCTCTACGAGGTGATGCAGGGCCTGGGCCGGCCGCTGGCCTTCCAGACGGCCAACGGCGACAAGGTGGGGGATCTGGCGGCCACCATCATCCGGGCCGCGGATCTGGGGGCGGCGTCGGTCGAGCTGCCGATCACCTACCGCAAGACCCCGGCCAGTGACCTCGGCCCGGGGGTCGGCCGCCTGTCGGCGTCCTGACCGGGCGATAGGCGGTCAGGGCCCGAAGACGTCGCCGGTGCGGGGAGCCAGGTTGACGACCCGCTGACGCACGCCCTGGAGGCTCGTCATGTCCGAGCCCAGGTCGACGGTGACCGGCTTGTTTGTCGGGTTCACCACGACCGTGGCCGCCTCGAAGCGGCGGAGGTAGGCGCCCGACGCCTGGGCCGAGTAGGGCGCCAGGGGAGCCCCGACGAAGGTGTCCTCGTAGGGGTGGCGCTGCGGGTCGGCGCCCTGATCGCCGTCATCGGACCAGAACAGGTACTGGTTGCCGTCGGTGCCGAGGAGGAACGAGGCCAGTGTGAAGCGGTGGACGGCGTCCTTCTCCGCCTGGGTGGCCGGGGTGTCCCAGACCCTGGTCATGGCGAACACCGAGCGGCCCCGGGCGGCGGCATCAACGAGCATGTCGACGTCCATCTTCCACCCCTTCACCGAGGGGAAGTTGTCGATGGGTGCGTTGGCCCCGCGGATGAAGCCCTGGGCGTTGGCGCCGGGGACGCCGTCGAGCAGCTGACTGGTGGGGCCCCAGTCCGGCCCGAAGTACTGGTTGCCGCTCCCCAGACCGTTGGCGATGACGTACCGATCGGGGTTGGCCTCCTGCACCCGGGTGGCCAGTCGGGAGGTGGCGGTGGCGAGTTCGGGCTTGGTCCACATTTTCCCGGTTGTGGGGTTCGCGGGCGGGGTGCTCACGTAGCCGTCGGTGAGGGTGCCCATGCCGAGCATGTCGAGGTAGCAGCCGTTCCAGCCCGCCGGTTCGGTCCGCTCGGTGCACTCCTGGCTGACGTGGTCCACCCATCCGTCGTGGCCTACGTTCATGAAGTAGTTGCCCCACCCGGCGGAGACCACCCTGGCGCCGGCCTCGTCACGGGCGTACCACTCGTCGGGGTAGGTGGTCTCCTGGCCCGACTGGGCGTAGGCCCCGTTCAAGTAGACGATGAGCTTGAGGTCCGGGTTGGCCTCCCGCATCTCCGCGGCGTACACGTCGTAGGTGCGGCGCAGGCCGACGATGACGTCGAAGCTCCGGGCGGCGTCGAGCGCCTGCTCCCGGGTGAGCTCCTGGGGCCCGCCCATCGTTGCGGCCCAGCGCTTCAGCGCGTTGACTCCCGGTGTCGCCGCCGATGCCGCCAGCGTCGGCGGCACCACGAGGGTGGTGGCCACAATGGCCAGAAGGGCGACGCGGTGGATGCGGCGCGTGAGCTTGGGCACGTGAGGTCCTTCGTCAGGGGTCTGGGGGCGGCGCACGACCCCTCACGCCATCGGCACGCCGACGTGAGAGTTTGAGACGTGGCCCCCGACCGCGGCTTTTGGAAGGTACCGCAAACGAACATCTCAGGCAAGAGGACGGTGGGTCAGCCCCGCGTCGTGTGGTCAAGGCGGGCCTGAAGCTCGTCGCACAAAAGCCGCACCCTGGGATCGATCTCCAGTGCGGTGGCTTGGGGACGCGCCCGGCACTCGACGTGGGCGGTCAGCTCGGGCCGGAACGGGAAGCGGAGGTGGTTGCAGACCCGCCTCATGGCGGCATCGGGTGTGGCGATGAAGCCTTCGTAGGAGGTGAGCAGCACCTCGGGCCGCCGGTCGAGGCCCAGGCTGAAGAACAGGCGGTTGCGCAGCAGCCAGAACGTGGCCGCGGCCGTGGCCGGGGTCATCCGGTCGGGGTCGAGGCGCCGGAGCTCCTCGAGATCGCCCTCGCCCAGGCCTCCGGCCTGCCACATCCCGGCCCCGCCCGTCATGGCGATGGTCCGCAGGGCCTGCAGGTTGGCGTCGCCGAACTTGGCCAGCGCCGAGCGGACCCGACCGTCGACCGTCCGGTAGGCCCACAGCGCCACCGTGGCCTGCACGCCGAGGTCGAGGAGCTCGGGCGCCCGGTGGCTGTCGCAGAGCGGCTTGAACAGGACCAGCTGGTGCCGGCTGCGACGGACGAGGTCGGCCACCACGGCGTCATCCCGGAGGCGGAAGCGGTCGAAGGCCCGACGGCTGTTCTCGTTGTGGACGGCGACCTCCGGCGCCCGCTCCAACCCCCGGACCAGCATGTTCGTGCCCGAGCGCTGCACCCCGACGAGGAACACCGCCGTGGAGGTCCCGACCGGCACGCTGTGGCGGCGCCGCCACCGGGCCTTGCTCAGGGCGGCGGCGACCCGATCCCGGGGGTCGAGGCCATCCTCCTCGAGGAGTCGGCCGATCCCCTGCTCGCGGGCCCACCGGAGGTGCCGCCTGACCCGCTCGGCCTGCCAGGCCAGCTGATCGCGCCGGTGGTCGAGGGCGGACGGCGCAGGTCCACTTCCCCGGTGCGATCCGTTCACGTCGGGTAGCCCCACGCCGCCAGCGTCGGCCGCAGGATCTCCGAGAGCTGGTCGACAGCCTCCTGGCCGAGGTCGTGCCGGTAGGCGGTGGCGCGGGCGGTGGTGAAGCGGTACTGCCGGATGTCCCGCTCGAAGGCGGTGCTCCAGGGCAGGCCGAGGTGTTCGGCCAGCCACCGGTGGGCCCCGATCGGGTCGGCGAGCACGTCCTCGTAGCGCACGTCGATCCACGTGCCCGCCGGCGCCTTTTGGCGGGCCTCGGCGTGAGCATCCACCAGCATCCGCCAGCCCAGCCCGGCCAGTACGACGAAGGATCTCCCCGAGCGCTCCCACGTCTCCTCGTCCGAAGGGTCGAGCGGACCGAACTGCCAGTGCTGGGGGCCGCCGTAGCCACGCCACCAGGGCATCTGGAGCCAGGAGCTGGCGACGGCGCGGCCATCGCGCACCACGTGCACGAAACGGGCCCCTGGCAAGGCCGCGGTGAGCAGCCCGCTCCGAGGCCAGCCCGTCAGCTTGTGCAGGAACAGCGATTTTTCCTGGGCCGCGGCTCGGGCGCCGAAGAACGAGCAGGTGCGCTCGCGCAGCCACGGGGTGGCGTCCCCCTCGGTCAGATCGCGCATCGGCGCCGACATGATCGGCGACACCGAGCGGTCGAGGGCCCGGTAGGCCTCGCTCGGCGCGAAGCGAAGCCGGCCCTTGCGCTGCCAGGACCTCGGGAGGCGCCGGTAGATCTGGCTGTTCCAGCGACCGGCGGCGGGAGGCAGGCCGAAGCGGTCCTCAAGGTTGGAGACGAAGCCGACGTCGGGGTGGCGGGCCAGCACCTCGTGGACGATCGACGAACCGCACCGCCCGGTCCCGAGGACGAAGGCCCAGGCCTGGCCCTCAGGCCGGGTAGCCATGGCTCGCGAGCAGCGTCGCCTGGACCGCCTCGATGGTGCCGAGAGCGGCCGGGTCGAGCTTGTCCCGCCAGGAACCACCCGGTGGGAAGCGGATCTGGCCGACGGCCTGGTCGAAACGCCGGTCCCGGTCCATCCCCGCGAACTCCCGAGCCGCACCAACCGCCCCGTAGGGGTCCTCGAGCAGGTCCTCGAAGCGCACCCGGTGCACCCGGGCCGGATCCACCGAGGCCAGCCCCTCCTCCATGGTCCGCAGCTGCTCGACCCACTCTCGGCCGCACAGCTCCCAGGGGTCGCGGCCCTCCGCCGCCCAGCTCGCCGGCGTCCCGCCGTACCAGAACACGATCTGGCTCGGCCACCAGTCGACCTTGGCGAGGGAGGCGGCGACGCTCCGGCCGTCGCGGGTGATCACGATGAACCTGGCGTCGGGGAAGGCCGCCTGCAGCAGCGGGACCCGCTGGTTGTTGGCGATCCTCTTGTTGACGAACACCGGCGCTCCCGAGGCCTGGCAGGCCGAGCGCACGAAGGCGCTCAGGCGCTGCGGCGCGTCCTCGGCGGCGATCCCGCCCGGCAGCTCCGGGATGCCGCACGCCCCGAAGATCGGTTCCCCTTCGACCGGCATCGGGAACCCCCGCTCGTGGAGGCGGCGAGGCTGGCTGTACACGTAGGCGTTCGAGGCGTTGGC
>JBBPYZ010000177.1:0-6972 GCA_038199465.1 Acidimicrobiales bacterium
ACCGGGGCCTGCCCGACCGCGACGCCTTGCGCTCGTGCGAGCGCCTGCTGGCCGACGGGCAGGCGCTCGTCCTCTTCCCCGAGGGCACCCGGCGCAGCGGCCCGGTGGTCGACGAGCTGTTCGAGGGACCCGCCTCCCTGGCGGCCAAGCTGCAGGTGCCGATCGTGCCCGTCGGCATCGGCGGCAGCGAAGGGGCCATGCCGACGGGGAGCAGGGGCATCCGGCCGGTCAAGGTGTCGATCATCATGGGCGAGGCGATCCGCCCGCCGGCGCCCACCGAGTCGGGTCGGGTCGGCCGCAAGGGCGTGCGGGCTTTGTCCGATGAGCTGCGCCAGCGTCTGCAGGAGCTGTTCGACCAGGCCCAGGCCGAGGTAGGCGCCCGCTGACAGGGGGTCAGGTGGGGGTGTGGGGGCCCGGCCCCCACAGATGGCCCACAGGAGGCTCTGCCTCCGAGGAGCCTGAGCGCCGCCGGAGGCGGCTCGATCAGCGGAGGGGGGTCCGGGGGGAGGGGCTTTGGCCCTTCCCCCGGCTGTCCGCCGGAGGCGGCTCCTCAGAGCGGAGGGGGGTCCGGGGGGAGGAGCTTTGGCCCTCCCCCCGGGGGCAACGCCCGGCTCAGGGCCTCGATCGTCTCCTCCTGGAGCTGGCCGAGCCAGCTGTAGAGGATGAACAGGTCGCGGTCGTCCTCGTCGGCGAAGTCCTCGTCGGTGGTCTCCTCGCTGAGGTCGAGGCGGGTGCCCAGGTACAGGCGCAGGTCGTTCAGGGCCTGGCTCCAGAGGTGCAGCTGCTCTTCGGTGAGTGAGGTGGCGCCGGCCGTCTCGGCCAGGGTGGCCAGCTGGCTGCGGCGCCGCTCGTGCAGGTCGACGCTCATCAGCAGCCGCCACTCCTGCTCGCGCTCGGGGTCCTTCGGGTAGGCGGTCGGGAAGAGGCGCTGGAGCCAGGGATCCTCGGGCTCGGCGTCGACCAGGGCCGCCAGCTGGCCGGGGAGCGACCCGAGGAGGCGCCGCTCGTCGTCGCCGAGTCGAAGGACGAACGATCCGTCGCGCCTGCGCTCGACCCGCCGGCGGAAGGCCATCAGGTGCCCGGCCGCCCCACGCCGTCCTTCTCCATGGTGGCCCACAGGCCGTGCTCGTGGAGGCGGAACACGTCGGCCTCGGCCTCCTCCCGGGTGCCGGAAGACACCACGGCCCGGCCCTTCTCGTGCACGTCGAGCATCAGGGCGGTCGCCTTGTCCCTGGAGTACCCGAACAGCTTCTGCAGCACGAAGGTGACGTAGGACATCAGGTTGATGGGGTCGTTCCAGACGATCACGATCCAGGGGACATCGGCGACGGTGACGTCGTCGACGTCCGGCTGGTCGACCTCGACGGGGGCCGTCGTCGCCACGCCGCCCATCCTCGCGCTTTGCTGCGCGGGACATGGCTTTGTCCGCTCGGTGCCGGCCCCCCTAGTCTCACGTCCAGCATGGCCGTGACCGTCCCCGTCGCTCTCGCCCACCCGGGTCACAAGGCTCGGCTGGCCGGCTTCATCGCCCTCACCAAGCCCCGCATCATCGAGCTGCTGCTCGTCACCACCCTGCCCACCATGATCGTGGCCCAGCGCGGCGTGCCCCCCGTGTGGCTGATGGTGGCCACCCTGGCCGGCGGCACCCTGGCGGCCGGTGGCGCCAACGCCATCAACATGTGGCACGACCGCGACATCGACGCCCTGATGAAGCGCACCGAGGCCCGGCCACTCGTCACCGGCCTCGTCCAGCCCACCGAGGCGCTGGTCTTCGCCCTGACCCTCGAGCTGGCCGCCTTCCTCCTCCTGTGGCGCACGGTAAACCTGCTCTCGGCGGTCCTGGCCGTCACCGCCACCGCCTTCTACGTGTTCGTGTACACGCTGTGGCTGAAGCGGACCTCGCCCCAGAACATCGTCATCGGCGGGGCCGCCGGTGCGGTGCCGGTGCTGGTGGGCTGGTCGGCGGTCACCGGCACCCTCAGCTGGGCCCCCTTCGTGCTGTTCGCCATCATCTTCGTCTGGACCCCGCCCCACTTCTGGGCCCTGGCCATCAAGTACCGCGACGACTACGCCGCCGCCGAGGTCCCGATGCTGCCTGTGGTGGCCGACGCCCGCACCACGGGCCGCCAGATCGTCGGCTACACGGTCCTGCTGTGGGCCATCAGCCTGCTCTTGGTCCCGGTGGCCGGGATGGGCTGGATCTACAGCGGTGCGGCCCTCGCCCTCGGGGCCGCCTTCGTCTACCACGCCGTGCGGCTCCTCCGGGAGTCGAACGTCCGAAACGCCATGCGCCTGTTCGGCTGGTCCATCACCTACCTCACCCTGCTGTTCTCGGCCATGGCCCTCGACCAGCTGGTCCTTCGGTGAAGGTCGGCGGCTGTTCAGGTGGCTTCCCGATGAACACGGTGTCCCGGCCCGCCGCCCCCCCGTACCTGGCTGCAGGCCGCGCCCCGTCCCGAGCAGGAGCTCAGCACCGACCATGACCTTGACCGAGGCCCGTCCCGCCGAGGGCGACATCCGTCCCAGCCCGCCCGATCCGGTGAGCCCGGTCGGCCAGGCCGTCGTCGACTCGGCCGACCACAAGGTCGTCGGGCTCGTCTTCATCGGCGTGTCGCTCGTGCTCTTCGTGGCCCTGCGGGCGGTGGGCTCGGCCCTCGGCGCCGAGCTTCTGACCGCCGGCTCCCAGGTCGTGGGCGGTGACAGCCGTCGCTTCTACTCGCTGTATGAGACCGGGATGGTCCTCCTCTGGGCCGCACCGATCTGGATGGGGCTGGCCACCTACGTCCTGCCGCTGCAGATCGGCTCGCCCCGGCTGGCCTTCCCCCGGGTGCAGGCCTTTGCCCTGTGGACCCACGTGGGCGGGGCCGCCCTGTTCGTGCTCGGCCACCTGATCGATCCCCCGCCCGGCGTCGGCCTCACCGACCGCAGCCCCATGCAGGCCCCCATAGGCGGCATCAACGACGGCACCAACCTGATCCTGGCCAGCTTCCTGCTCCTCGGCTTCGCCACCCTGCTCGCCGCCGGCAACCTGCTCGCCACCGCCCTGACCATGCGGGCCGAGGGCATGAGCCTGGGCCGCATGCCCCTGTTCAGCTGGGGCGTCGTGGCCGCGGCGGCCGGCTCGCTGTTCGCCACCCCGGTCTTCCTGGCTAGCTCGCTGCTGCTCTACATCGACCTGCACTTCGCCGGCACGAACCTGTTCGCTGGCGGTCGGGCCGCCGACCTGGTGTGGCAGAAGGGGCTGTGGCTCTACGGGCGCCCCGAGGCCCTCCTGCTCCTGGTGCCGGCCCTCGGGGCGGCGTGCGACATCGTCGTCACCGCCGCCCGCCGGCCGCTGCTGGCCCCCCCGCCGCCCCCGCTCCCCCGGGGTCTCAAGGCCAAGCTGCCCCCGCTCCCAGGCCTCGTCACCCCCCTGCACGGCCACGTCCTGGCCGCCGGGGCCCTCTTCGCCGCCACGGTCTTCGCCCTCCTCGCCTGGGTCCAGGACCGCGGGGCCCTCAGCGCCGTCATCCTCCCCACCGCCAGCGTGGTGACCGGGCTGTTCGCCGTTCCCGCCGGGCTCCTGGTCCTGCTGTGGCTCACGCCCCTGCGGGGCGAGGCCAAGGGCGGTGCGGCCCGCAGCAGGGTGCAGCCGACGATCGCCCTCGGGTTCGTGGCTGCCGCGGTGCTCGTCGGCCTTCTGGCCGTGGCGAACGCCGTCGTCGCCGGCCTGGTCGGGGTCCACGGCACCGAGCTCGGCCAGGGAATGATCGAGCTGGTCACCATCGGAGTCCCCACCCTGCTCGCCTTTGGCGCCCTGCACCACTGGGCCAAGAAGCTGTTCGGGGCCCCCCTCTCCGACGCCACCGGCGGCCTGACGCTCCTGGCCTCGCTCGGGGGCACGGTGGCGCTCGGCGTCGGCCAGTCGATCGCCGGCTACGCCGAGGGCGCCGTCCACGCCACCGCCGCCGAGGGCGACGCCAAGCTCGGCTACGGCCTGGCCCAGGCCGGTCACGTGCTGCTCCTGCTGGCCGGGATCCTCATCACCGTCGACGTCTTCCGGGTCCTCGCTGCCCGCGGCCGAACCGCTCCCGCCGACCTGGGCGACGGCGTGACCCTCGAGTGGGCCGCGCCCAGCCCGCCGCCGCCGGGGAACTTCGCCCAGCTGCCGGAGGTCCGCTCCGAGGCGCCCCTGGCCGGCCTGGCCAAGGCCAAGACGTCCAGGAGCGGCTCCAAGAAGCGCGGCTCGACCAGGAAGGGGAGATGACCGTGGCTGCGCCGTTGGCTCTGCCGCCCGCCTCCCAGGTGCTTGAGCGCACCCGGGCCCGCAACGCGCTCGTCGTCGGCGCCGGCCTCTACGGCCTGGCCGCCCTGGCCGTCATGGCCGCCCTGATCGGTGCCTACACCGCCTTCCGCTCGGGGGTGGCCGAGTGGCCGCCGGAAGGGGTGAAGAAGGAGAACTACTTCGGCTCGCTGCTCCTCGGCGCCTCGGCGATGGTGATGATCGCCGCCGAGTGGCTGGTGTGGTCGGTGCAGCGGGACTTCCGCCGCCAGACGGCCCAGGCGGCGGCGCTGTCGGCCCTGCTCCTCCTGGCCATGCTGAACGGGGTGGTCTTCACCGTCGACGAGGCCGGCTTCGGAGCCTCCAGCCACTCCTACGGCGTGCTCTTCTACGCCTTCATGGTCATGGCCGGCCTCACCCAGATCGTCGCCCTGGCCGCCGTCGTCGTCGCCGCCGCCCGGGTCAGCGGGCGCCAGGTCTCGCCGGCCGAGCCGCAGCTGGCCCGGGCCGTATCCATCGTCCTCCACGTCGCCGCCCTCACCTGGGTGATGGTGTGGGGCGCCCTCTACGCTGCGTCGAGGTGAAGCAACCGTGCTGAGCGCAGTCGCCAAGGCCTACCTGATCACAGCGCTCGTGGTGGCCGCGGTCACGGCGTTCTACCTCGACCCGCTCAGCCTCAGCTCGGGCGGCGGCGGCGACCACTTCGGCGCCACCCTGCTGGTCACCGTCGTCATCGGCGCTCTGGCCTTCGCCTACGTCACCAGCACCCGCCCCATCACCGACAACGAGCTCGAGCCGCTGGCCCCCGACGACGCCCCGCCCCCCTTGCTGCAGCCGGTCACCCCCGGCCCCAGCGCCGGTGCCTCGGCCTTCCCCCTCCTCGCCGCCGTGGGCCTGGTCGCCACCGCCGTCGCCTCCACGATCGGCGGCCCGGCCCTCTACCTGGGTCTCGCCCTCCTGCTGGTGGCCGCCGGCGGGTGGCTGGGCCAGGCCTTCACCGAGCACCCCCTGGCCACCCCGCGCCTGGAGGACCGGGTCAGCCGGCGCACCACCAACCCCTTCACCTACCCGGTGCTCGGGGTGCTCCTCGGGGCCGTGGTCGCCCTGTCGGTCAGCCGCCTGTACCTCACCATCACCGAAGAGGCCGCCATCGTGGTGTCCGGCCTGGTGGCCACGGTGCTGTTCGTCGGGTGCCTGGCCCTGGCCAGCGGCCGCAACACCGGGCGCCGCCTCACCGGCGGGCTCGCCGGCCTGGCCCTGGTCTCGGTCATCGGAGCCGGCGCCGCCTCGGCCGCCCGCGGTGAGCGGGTCATCGAGCACCACGGCGAGGGCGAGATCACCGAGCAGGAGATCGAGGCCGAGGGCATCCAGTACAGCAAGAACGAGCTCACCCTCACCGAGGGCAAGGTGCGCTTCACCTTCGACAACAACGACCCCAAGGGCACTTACCACGATGTCGGCATCTACTCCGCGAAGGAGGGGGGCACACCGTTCGCGGCGATCCTGCCGGTGAACTGGGGACGGGAGGCCACCACGCTGATCGACACCCAGGTCGTCGGCCTGGAACCCGGCACCTCCTACTACTTCCGGTGTGACTTCCACCCGGCCATGGTCGGCACCCTCCAGGTCGTGGCCGCGGTGCCGGCGGCCGAGCACCCCTCAGAGAAGACGTCCGAGAAGAAGGTCGAGAAGCCCTGATGCGGCTCCGCCCGTTCCCCCGCGCCGTTGCCGCCGCGACCTGCCTGGCGCTCCTCGGCGCCGGCTGCGCCGCTGACACCCCTCAGAACACCCTCGATCCCGAGGGCCCGTTTGCCCGCTCGGTCTACAACCTCATCCTGCCCGTCTTTTGGATCGCCGCGGTGGTGTTCGCCTTCGTCGAGGGCCTCATCATCTACGCCGTGCTCAAGTTCCGTCGCCGCAGCGAGGACGACCGGCCCGAGCAGATCCACGGCAGCACCAAGTTCGAGCTGGCCTGGACCGTCGTCCCCGCCCTGATCCTGGTGTTCGTCGGCGTGCTCACCGTCAGCAAGATCTTCTACCTCGACCGCCAGTTCGAAGACGCCATGCAGGTCGAGGTCATCGGCCACCAGTGGTGGTGGGAGTACAACTACAAAGACGCCCAGGGCGAGACCGTGGTGGCCGCAGCCAACGAGCTGCACATCCCCGTGGGCCGCAAGGTGCAGCTGAACCTGACCTCGGCCGACGTGATCCACAACTACTGGCCGCCCAAGCTGGCCGGGAAGGTCTACGCCATCCCCGGCCGCCGCAACCACATGACCATCCAGGCCGACCAGGCCGACTTCTACTACGGCGAGTGCGCCGAGTACTGCGGCCTGTCGCACGCCAACATGCGCCTGCGGGTGGTGGCCGAGGAGCCGGCCACCTTCGAGCGCTGGATGGAGGCGAACTCGATCGACAAGCCGGCGACCAGCTTCCCGATCGTGGCCTCGGCCGACCAGGCCACGGCCAGCGAGGAGGCCAAGGGCCACACCCTGTTCCTCCAGAAGGGCTGCTCGGGCTGCCACGCCGTCAATGCCGTGTCCCGGGGCGCCGTCGGGCCGAACCTCACCTACTTCAACTCGCGGGCCACCTTCGCCGGCGCCATCTTCGGGAACGACGACGACAACCTGCGGGCGTGGCTGCGTGACCCGCCGGCCGAGAAGCCCGGCTCGCTGATGCCCAAGCTGAACCTGGCCGAAGGCGAGATCACG
>JBBPYZ010000178.1:0-4286 GCA_038199465.1 Acidimicrobiales bacterium
GAACAGCAGTCTCACGCAGGAGTGGCGAGCCGGCGTTCCCGAAGGGCGGCGAACTCGAGCGTGGCTCGGATGTGGGCCTCCGTCAGCTCGGGAAAGTCAGCCAGGATCTCGTCGTGCGTCATGCCGCTGGCCAGGTAGTCGAGAACGTCAGTAGACGGCGATGCGGGTGCCGACGAAGCACGGCTTGCCGCTGCGGACGCCGGGGCGAACGTCGATCAGTCCCGTGAGGTCCACGCCATCGAGGGTACCTGCAGGGCCACCGAGGAACTGGTCCGGCTCAGACTCATCCGTCGTGGCGGCCGAGGGCCAAGGGATCTCAGAGGAGCGCAGCCCCGCCGAACGGCGTCAGCGGATAGTAGGGCGCTCAGGGCGCCTGGATGAGGTCCACCGGGGCCAGGGCGGGCAGGGCGAGGAGGTCGGCCCGGGCCCGGTGGACCTGGACCCGCACGGTGGAGGCGGCGATGCCGAGGGCCTGGCCGGCCTCCTCGGCGGTGAGGCCGGCGGCCAGGATCAGGAGGGCGCAGGCCCGGCGGCGGGGCGGCATGGCCCTGATCGCCAGCAGGGCGGCGTCGGCGGCGACGGCGGCCAGGGCCCGCTCCTCGGGTCCGTGCTCGTCGACCACGACCTGGCTGGCGGCCTCGTCGCCGTCCGGCCGGTCGGGCAGGTGGCCCCGGCGGCGCAGCTCCCGGAAGGCGACTCGGTACACATAGCCCGCTGGGTTGGTGCCCGTGCGCACCCGCCGCCACCGGGCGTAGGTCCGGGCGAACGCCTCCTGAGCCACGTCGGCGGCGGTGTCCTGGTCGGCACCGGTGAGGATCAGGGCCCGCCTCACCCGGGCTGCGTGCTCGGTGTAGAGGGCGGCGAACGAGGAAGCGTCCACCCCCTCAGGGTGCCGCAGATGGGGGAGCCGCGCTCGTCGGACTGGCGACGGTGGTCGTCGACCCGGCAGCGCCGGTCGATCCGCCGCCGGGGCTGACGGGTCGGGCCGGGGCGGGAGCAGTGGTGGTGGCGGCCGGCTGGCTCGGGGCGACCGAGGTGCTGCCAGGCCCGCTCGGGGGGATCGCCGTCGTCGCCGGCCCGTTGACGACCCCGGGACCGCCGTCGATGACCGTGCCGCACGCCGGGTCGACCTCGATGCGGTCCGGCGCGGGACCGGCCGGCTGGCCCGTCGACCCGGAGCCGACGATCGTCGTCACGGCCGGCGGCGGGGGCTCACCCGCGGCCGAGTAGGTCGCCCCGCACGTGGAGGTCATGCACCTCTTGGCCTCCATCGCCTTGGTCGCAAGAGCCTGCTCGCCGGAGGGTGGCGGCGCGATGATGGGCTGGCTGGCCACCACGGCACCGTCGGAAGCCAGGCCTTCCACGCTGCCGCCATCGGCCAGGCCGGCCACGGCCAGAACGGCGACGCCGTCCCGGGGCGCCATGGTGTCGCTCCCCGACGGCGTCGTGACGCGCACGGTGGCGACCCCGGGCCCGGAGCGCACGACCGCGGCGGTGGCCGACTCTCCCTCACTCACCCCGAAGCTGTCGGCGGCCAGCACCTGCAGCTCGGTGCCCCGCGGCTTGGCTGCATCGGCCGGCTCCGCCGCGAAGAGCAGCCGGACGGCGGCGGCCGTCGAAAGCTCGGCCTGCACGAAGCTGGTGGGGCCGGCACAGGCCGGGTCGACCCCGGGCGGCGGCGGCGGGCTCGCCAGGCGGTAGGCACGCACGGCCACGCCATTCGACTCCCGCCGGAAGAGCGGCACATACCTCTCGGCCGTTCCCCCGGACGGCACATAGGGAGCCCAACCCCGAACGGGCCGGCTCGTCGCCGCCTCGTCCTGGCCGCCAAAGGCAAGCGGCTGGTCGTCCGACGGCCCTCGGACTATGGCTCCTCCCACCGCCCCGAGGGCCAGGAGGGCGGCGGCGCCGGCCACGAGGGTGGCCCGCCGTCGCTGGCCGGCCCGGCGCACCACCTCCTCCAGCTGCTCCACCGTCACCGGCTCGTCGATGCCGTCCAGGACCCCAGGCAGGTTGTCTTCCACACCTCTGCAAAGGCGGATGGGGCCCGCAGCGTTTACCCCTCGCCCTCAGCAGTCGACGGCGGCGCGCAGGGCGGCACAGGCGGCGAAGAGCTGCGCGGTGGTGAGGGCGCAGATGCGCTCGACCAGGAACGCCTTGGGCACCACCCGCACGTAGTCGAAGCTCGCCGCGCAGTGGGTGGGCATCCCGTCGTCGGGGCCGAGGGCCAGCTCGGTCGGCAGGTGCCGCACCGTCCGGGTCACCGGAGCGGCGACCACACTGTGGAGCACGTCGATCGCCGTCGACCTGGTCATGACCAGGAACGGCCGTCGGCCCTGGTCCGGGGTCCCGGCCCACCAGACCTCGCCGCGCCGGGGTCCGCTCACCAGGGCTCCTCGGCGATGGCGTCCCGCAGCGAGGCCAGGGCGGAAGCGTCCTCGGACGGGGTCGGCGGAACCCGTCGGTACCCCTCGATGATGGCATGGTCGATTTGCCGGCGACGCTCCAGCTCGGTGACGGCCTCCACCCCGGCTCGGACCGCCGCGGCCCGGCTCTCGTACCGGCCGTCGGCAACGAGCTGATCGAGTTCGCTGAGAAGCGGTTGCGGCAGCCGGACGGCGATCTGCTCCGAGGCCACCCTGACACCATACCGTACCGGTATTCAAAGCGGGATGCAGTCCTCTCAAAGCAAGACCGCTCAGACGACGTCAGGCGGGCGTCTCTGCGGGCGCCTCGTCGCCCCCTGGGTCGGCCGGCGACCCCTGCTCAGACGATGTCGAGCATCCGTTCCAGGGCGACCCTGGCCCATCTCGCCGTCTCGGGGTCGACGGTGATCTGGTTGCGGACCTCGCCTTCGAGGAGACCGTCGAGGACCCAGGCCAGGTGGCGGGCGTCGATGCGGAACATGGTGGAGCAGGGGCAGATGAGGGGGTCGAGGCTGGTGACGGTGACCTCAGGGTGCTCGGCGGCCAGGCGCTGCACCAGGTGGATCTCGGTGGCCACGGCCAGGTGGGTGCCCGGCGCCGCCGCCTCGATGGCCCGGATGATGAAGTCGGTGGAGCCGACCTGGTCGGCCAGCTGGACCACCTCGTGGCTGCACTCGGGATGGGCCACCACGATGCCGTCGGGGTGCTCGGCCCGGAAGGCGGCGATGTTGGCCGGGGTGAAGCGCTGGTGCACCGAGCAGTGGCCCTTCCACAGCAGGAGGGTGGCCTCCTTCACCTCCCGCTCCTCCAGCCCGCCCCGCTCCCGGCGGGGGTCCCACAGCCGCATGTCGTCGAGTGAGTAGCCCAGCTGGACGCCGGTGTTGCGGCCCAGGTGCTGGTCGGGGAAGAACAGCACCTTCTCGCCCCGCCCGAGGGCCCAGGTGAGCACGGCCCGGGCGTTCGAGGAGGTGCACACGGCCCCGCCGTGACGCCCCACGAAGGCCTTCAGGGCCGCCGAGCTGTTCATGTAGGTGACGGGGACGACCCGGCCGATGTCGGTGACGGCGGCGATGGCCTCCCAGGCCTCCTCGACCGACTCGAGATCGGCCATGTCGGCCATCGAGCAGCCGGCGTTGAGGTCGGGGAGCAGGACCTTCACCTGGGGCCCGGTGAGGACATCGGCCGACTCGGCCATGAAGTGGACGCCGCAGAACACCAGGTACTCCACGTCGGCCCGTTCGGCCGCCATGCGGCTCAGCCCGAAGCTGTCGCCCCGCAGGTCGGCCCAGCGCATCACCTCGTCGCGCTGGTAGTGGTGGCCGAGGATGGCCAGGCGGGGGCCCAGGGCCGCCTTGGCGGCGGCGATCCAGGACGCGAACTGTTCGGGGCTGGCGGTGGCGTAGCGCTCGGGGAGCGGACCTTGGAGACGGAGCATCGGGTTGTGGGACTCCTTCGCAGGAGCACCCCGTTGTGACGGCCGGAGGGGACAGCTCGGACGCCCGTCCTCGGGGTTGTCGGCCTGGGGGTGGTGAGTGGCACCGGATTCCGAGCCGGCGTGCTCAGCATAAACACCGGCACCTCCCCGGCGCATTCCGGCCGGCCTTGGCGCCGGGCGGTGGCAGGCTGGAGAGGCCCCAGGCTGGAGGAACCATGGTGCAGCGCCCGCCCGCCGGCTCGATCCCCGACCGACCCGGCTCGTACCAGTTCCGCGACGGCGACGGCCGGGTGATCTACGTGGGCAAGGCCAAGTCGCTGCGCAGCCGCCTGTCCAGCTACTTCCAGAGCCCGGCCGGCCTGCTGCCCCGCACCGCGCAGATGGTGGCCACGGCCGAGACGGTCGAGTGGATCGAGGTGGCCAAC
>JBBPYZ010000179.1:0-3946 GCA_038199465.1 Acidimicrobiales bacterium
GCCTCGTGGCTCACCTCGACGCTGTTGTCATGGGCGGTCAGGAGGCGGTGCGAGACGAAGCACCCGATGACCCGCTCGAGCGAGCTGTCAGGCGCCAGCGCCGAGTCGTGCGCCGCACCCGGCAGGTCGTCCCGCACGACGTGGCGGCGCGTGACGACGCCGTCGTCATCGATGTTGACGAGGCGCAGGAAGACCCGGCGGGCGAGGTCCTGCTCCTCCGGCGAGAGCTCGCCGTAGACGCGCTCGGCTGTGGCCTGGACCGCATGGGCGATGCCACCTGTCGCCCGGTAGTCGGCGACCGTGAGACGGCCGCGACGGCCCCGTTCCCAGGTCTCTCGGAGGGCATGGGCGAGCAGCGGCAGCGCACCAGGGTTGTGGACCTGCTGGGTCTGGGGGCGAGGCGACAGGTCGGCCAGGAGGAGGTCGACCAGGTCGCCATCCACCTCCAGGCCCACCAGCCGGGCCGGTTCCACGATGGCCCGGCGCAGCTCGTCGGCCGTCATCGGACCGACGACGACTTGGCTGTCCTGGAGTGCCGGGACGAGCGACGGCAGCAGGGCCGCCCGCCCGTAGAAGTCGGCCCGCAGCCCGAGGACGACCACGGCGGCGGCCCGTTCGGCACGACGTGATCGGGCGGCGCCAAGGAGGATCCTGATCAGGTCCTGCCGGTCCTGCTCCCCACAGGTGGTGAACACCTCCTCGAACTGGTCGACGACGACGACCAGGCCGGCCAGTCCGTCCGGGGGGTCGGGCCAGGCTGGCGGGTCGGCTCGAAGCCGGTCTTCGAGGTCGCCCGGGTCTCGTCCCAGGCCTCCCGCCAGCGCCTGGCTCAGCCGGCTGACCGGCTGGCCGCCGGGCTGCACGGCGACGCAGGCCCACCTCTCGCCGAGGCCACCGCCACCGATGGCCGGGATGACCCCGGCCTGGAGCAACGACGACTTCCCCGATCCCGAGGCCCCGACGACGACGATGAGCGTTCCGCCGGCGGGGTCCTTGATCACGTCCTTGACCCGCCGGACCACCGCATCGGTCATCACCTCGCGGCCGAAGAACAGGGCGGCGTCCTCGGGGCGGAAGCTCTCCAGGCCCCGGTAGGGAACAGGAGCAGAAGCGGGCCGAGGACCGGGCTTGACCCGGGCTCGGGCCAGGGCCTCGCCCCATTGCCGGCGCTCCTCAGGATCGGTCACCCCCAGGGCTTCGAGAAGCCTCTCGAAGGTGGCGGTCTGGGCGATTCCGGGAAGGTGCTGCCCGCTGAAGTAGCCGCCGACCGTGGCGTGCGGCTGGTCAAGCTCGCCGGCCAGGGCCCGTATGGTCTTGCCGGCACGGGTTCGCAACGCCGACAGGGCCGAGGCGAGCTCGACGCGCGTCGCCAGGAGCGCCGGCTCCGGGCAGGCTGGGAGCGGCGTCGCCGGGTCAGGACGGTCAAGGTCGGTGATGTCCGGACACTATTGGAGCGGCGGCTCCTCGGGCCGGTTTGGCGCAAGGGTCAGGTTCCCCCGAGCCTGGCTGGAGATGCCCGTACGGGCTTGTGCGGACATCTCCCCAGAGCCCCTTTTGCACTGGACAAACCTGTACAAAGGACCCGGGACACCGAAGCCCACCATCAGCGGGCAATGGGATCGGGGGGCCTGGCTCCGGCCCCCGATCCCATTGTGGGCCCCCACCGATGCCCCCGGCTGGGGTCAGGCCGTAGCGGGCGGCTCAGCTCCCCACGAGCGGGTCGGCGGTGGCGGTGAAGCGGCCCCAGCCGAGGCAGCTGAGCGAGCAGTAGACGACCGCCGCCGGCAGGGTCAGCTCGTCGGCCGCGGGCACCCCGAGGAGGCGCAGGTCGTCGCCGCCCAGGGCCAGCTCGACCGCCGGCAGCACCAGGCGGGTGTCGTAGTTGCCGGTGCTGACCATGGCCGTGGCCTTCTCGGGCGGCACGACCAGCGAGGGGCCGGTGCCGTCGGAGCCGGCCAGCTCGCCGAACAGCCCGACGGCGGTGAGCCCCAGCTCCTCCAGGGCGTCCATCTTCAGGGCCATGTCGGCATCGGCGTTGCCGCCGCCCTCCTTGGTCACCACCGCGGCGTCGAACCCGGCGGCGGCGCACACCCGGGCGGCCAGGGTGGAGATCAGCTGCTTGTCGGCCATGTTCACCGGTTCGGGGGCGATCACCAGGCCGGCGAACTGCAGGTCGACGCCGTGGCGGCGGCGCAGCTCGTTCACCACCGGGTGGTTCTGGTGGACAAAGGTGGGGTTCTTCAGCGCCGGGTGGCCGTACTGGCCGCTGACGACGGCGCCGTCGTCCACCTCGCCCGGGTCGATCAGGGTGGGCAGGCCGGCGCTGAGGCTGCGGCCGTAGACGAAGACGTCCTTGAACGCCCCCTGGGTCTGCAGGTTGGTGATGGCCCCCACCCGGGGGAGGTCACCGGGGCGGGTGCTGGGGTCGGGCAGCGCCTCCACCTCGTCGGGCTCGACCCCGAGGGCGGCCTCGGCCACGTGGGCGGCCAGGGCCAGGCACCCGGAGCGCAGCGCCGCCTCGACCGCCTCCCAGGGCGCCCCGTCGGCCGGGGTGAACTCGACCACCAGGTTGTGGGTGGCGCCCAGTGGCGACAGCTCGGCCGCCGGGCCGCTCATGTCCACCACCGCCTCCTGGGCCCGGGGCAGGAACCCCGCCGTCACCACGGCCACCCCCCTCAGCACGTGGGTCTCGCCGTGGCCCTGGGGCACGGCCCGGCCCACGAACCCGGGGAAGATCCCGCCGCCGCCCGGCCCCTTGGTGCGGGGCTCGACGGCGTCCAGCACCTTCACGATCCGCACCGAACCGCCGGGCGAGGCCCAGGTCAGCCGGACGCCGGCCAGCGCCGGGTCGTTGAACAGGGCGGCCGCCTCGGCGGCCGAGACGGTCAGGGTGCCATTGGAGAGGCTGGTGCGATCCCCCAGCGCCACCTCCTGCACCCGGTGCACCAGACGAGTCAGCATCCCCCGATGCTGCCACCTCGGCGGGCGCGGTACCGTCGAGGCGGCTTCCCCTTGCCGCATCCGTCCCCGGAAAGCCGGAGGAACCGATGGAACCGCGTGGGCAGGTACTGCCCCTCCTGGCCGTGGTGGTGGCCCTCGCCGCTCTCGTCGTCCTGGGCCTGGGTCGGCTCGGCGCCGTCGTGGTGGCCCGGGCCGAGGCCCAGACCGCAGCCGACGCCGCCGCCCTGGCCGGGGCCCGCCTCGGCCGCCCCGTGGCCGAGCAGCTGGCCGCCGCCAACGGCGGGCACCTGGTGTCGTTCGCGGCGGCCGGCCGGGAGGTCGAGGTGGTGGCCGAGGTCCGGGGCGAGCAGGCCCGTGCCAGGGCCCGCAGGGCCTGACCCGCTACCCTTGGCCCATGGCACAGGGCCGCCGTGTGCGTCGCGTCCTTCGGAAGATCGACACGTTCTCGCTGGCCAAGATGGCGTTCCTGTTCCACCTCTGTCTGTCGCTGGTGGTCGTGGTGGCCTGCCTGCTGCTGTGGACGGTGGCCGACGGCCAGGGCCTGGTCGACCAGCTGGAGAAGACGGTCCGCACCAACCTCCAGCTCGACACCTTCGCCATCGAGGGCAAGGTCCTGTTCCGCTCGGCGCTGGCCCTGGCCGTGCTGTTCGCCCTGCTGGGCACGGGTCTGTGGATCCTGGGCGCCTTCTTGTTCAACCTGCTGTCCGATCTCGTCGGCGGCGTGCAGGTCTGGGTCCTCGAAGAGGTCCTATTCGACCAGACCCAGGAGGAGGACGGCGCCCAGGTCACCGACCGCCCCGAACCCCCCGGCCTCGAGTCCCCGCCCCAGCCGGTCGTGGGCGCCACCAACGGCGCCGCCCAACCCCCCGGCCGTGAGTCCGCCCCCGTGGGCTAACTTGACCCCCTCCCGGGGCTATAGCTCAGTCGGTTAGAGCGCAGCACTGATAATGCTGAGGTCGATGGTTCGATTCCATCTAGCCCCACC
>JBBPYZ010000180.1:0-19097 GCA_038199465.1 Acidimicrobiales bacterium
AGCTGCCCACCCCGTCGCTGGTCGAGCGCACCGCCCGCCCCCTCGTCGCCCGCGAGCTGCTCCGCGCGCTCGACCCCGAACAGGACGTCGCCTGACCGCCCTTCCGGACCCCTCCGGGAGTGCCCACTTCTGCAGCGCCTGGGGACCCGAAGTGGGCACTCTCACAGCTGTCGGCCGATGCGGTCGGCGGCCGCGTGCCACCATGGAGGCGACGGTGCACCCGGGTGGGTGGTCGCGGCACGGCTTGACCGTGTCGAGGAAGGTCGGGGCTCCACAGGGCAGGGTGCTGGCGTGAGCCAGTCGAGGTGACTCGCAGGAAAGTGCAACAGAGAGCAGACCGCCGATGGCCGGAAACGGCACAGGCAAGGGTGAAACGGTGCGGTAAGAGCGCACCAGCGTCCCGGGTGACCGGGGCGGCTTGGCAAACCCCACCCGGAGCAAGGTCGAGCAGGGGGAGGACGGCCCGTCCAACGCCCCCGGGTAGACCGCACAGAGGGATGACCACCGATCCGGTAAGGCGAGAGCACCCGGTGAACAGAACCCCGCCTACAGCCCGGGTGCCCCGTCACCAACCCGCCGACCCGCCGAGGCCTTGCGAAAGAGGCTCGGGAGCCGCGATGCGAAGAAGATCGCGAGCGCTGCCGAGAAAACCACCACGCCTAAGAACGGCCAAGGGAGCCCGACGAAGACCAGCATCGCCCAGAAGGCAGTCGAGACGAGAGCAGAAAGTAGGCCCAACAGAGCCAGCGGGATCGCGACCCTGGGCTTCATCTGGCGAGGCTTCCCCGCGGGCATCCAGGGCGGCCGGCCGAGGGGATCGCGCCACCACCTGTACGTGTCGGGGTTCCCGCTCATGGTCCGAGGCTAGGTCCCGCCTACCGCCCGGGTGCCCCGTCACCAACCACCGCAGCCGCCTCCCGCCTAAGACGCGGGAGCCGTAGTGCGGACAAGCTGCTCAGAAAACCGAAAAAGGCGACGTTGAGCAACCTGGGCCAGGGGTGGCGGGGGCTGGCGAGGAACAGCGCCAGCCAAAGGCCGGCCACGACGGCCCAGGCGATGGCGGCGGCGAGATTGAGCCAGAACACAATGCTGGGCTTGCGGGGGCGGGGCTTCCAGCGCCGCATCCACGCCGGCTGGCCCAGCGGATCGCGCCACCACCTGTCGTTGTGGAGGTTCTCGCTCATGGGCCGAGGCTAGGTGTCAGAGCCCGCCCATCACGCTCCGATCTGCGACCATCCTGCGCCCCGGGGCGGTGGCGGTGGCGGCGAGGCCCGGGGCATTGACCTTCGGGAAGCAGAGCAATCGCAAGCCGTAGAAGGAACGGTGGGAGCAGAAGTTTCCCTATGCGTAGCCCTCGGCCACGGACCGGCGCGTCTTGTCGGCGCCGGGGTCGCTGACGCGTCCGAGCACTCGTCCGCCCCCTGGTCCCAGGAGCAACAAGGCCCCGGGGCCAGGACTTCGGCGCCCTTCCCGACCTCGAGGATCGCTGTGCGGACCTCGTAGTCGGGGGCTGGTTCGACATCTCCTCGACCGGCACGCTCGGCGCCGCCCACGGCCGGTCGCCGACCTGGGCGAAGAACGTCCGGACCACGCTCCAGGCCTCTGCGCTCGGCGACTCGGTCTCGACCCAGCGCGAGAAGCCACTGGCATCCCGAAGCGTCACTCCGCAGTCTTCGACGACTCAGTCATCGCGAGGAACTCCTCGCTCGAGATCGGCGTCGCTTTCGATCCCTTCACACGCTCGATGTTCGCCTCCAGCCAACCCCGCTTCTCGGGGTCGGCCAACGTCTCTTGCGCGGCCTCCCACGAGCGCTCGTACGAACGCTTCAACTCGAGCTGCTCATCGGTCAGGTCGTCGTGACGCATCGCCATCTCGGGATGCTCAGCTCAGCCGGCCTGGAGGGTGCCGATGGTGGTGACGGCCAGGCCCCGCTGGCCAGGGAGGCGAGGAGGTCGGCCAAGGCGTCCACCGTGGTGGTGCGGTCGGCGCCGCCGTCGTGGGCCAGCAGGACGTCGCCGGGCGGGGCCCCTGCGGCCAGGCGGGCGGCGGCCTCGCCGGCCGGGTCGCGGACGAGGTGGCGCTCGAGGCAGCCGCGCCAACGGGCCACCTCCCAGCGCCCGGTCAGCAGCTCGGCTCAGGAGGCGGGGCCCTCGAAGCCGAAGGGGAGTCGGTCCAGGCGGGACCGGGCTGCGGGGCCCAGGTCCAGGGCGGTGAGGGCCGAGGCCCCGCCCTCGAGCTGGGCCCGCACCCCGGCCCGGTCGAGGCGTCGAGCCGCTCGTGGGCCAGGGTGTGGTTGGCCACCTCGTGACCCTCGGCCACCGCCCGCCGCCGGGTCGGGGTGCTCGTGGACCCCGGTGCCGACGACGAAGAAGGTGGCGTGGGCGTGGTGGGCGGCAAGGAGGTCGAGCACCGTCGGGGTGAACCGCGGGTCGGGGTCGTCGTCGAAGGTGAGCGCCACCGCCGCCCGGCTGGTGGCGACGTGGCCGTAACCGAGGCGGTGGCTGCGCACCGAGCCCACCGCCGGCGAGCGGCCGGCGACCACCCCGGCCACCCCCAGTGACACGCCGAGGGCGGCACCCAGGAACGTCCGCCGAGACTGCACGGTGGCGAAGTGTGCCGGGTCGGCCGGCGGCGTGGCCCGTCGACTCGGCTGCTACCAGACAACTCGGCACATCCGGCCGGCGCCGGCGCTAGGAGTGTGCGGAAGTAGAGCGAGGCGGCTGCGCCCGCGACGGCCTGACCTGCCACGATGTCAAGGATTCGCGGCAGCCGAGCCGAGTATTTCAGCATGCTCCTCGGGGGGCGTCTCCCCGACGAGGGAGCCGGAGCCGGGCACGGACGCCACAACTTTCACGCCGGGGCCGGCACCCGTAGCCGTAGCGCCACCTCACTGGCCAGGAGGCGGCCCCGCGGGGTGAGCACCAGGCGTCCGGCGTGCTCCTCGACCAGGCCGGCCAGGGCGGGATCGTCGGCATCCAGCGCGGCGGCCGGCACACCCCGGCGGGTGCGCAGCACCAGCTCCAGGGACTCCTGGGCCCGGGCCGGGCCGTCCAGCACCTCCTCCCCCGCCTTCGGGTCGGCGCCGGCCTCGACCAGGGCGCAGTAGCGCTCGGGCGTGCGCACGTTCCACCAGCGGCGGCCGGCGGTGTGGCTGTGGGCGGCGCAGCCCAGGCCCCGGTAGTCGCCCTGCTCCCACGTGAGCTGGTTGTGGCGGCACCGCTGACCGGGGCGGGCCCAGCTCGACACCTCGTACCAGTCCAGACCGGCCCGGGCCAGCACCTCGTCGGCCACCAGGTAGCGGTCGGCCAGAGCGTCGTCGTCAGGGTGGCGGGCCGGGTCGGCGGCCAACGGTGTGCCCGCCTCGACGGTGAGGCAGTAGGCCGAGACGTGGGGCGGGTCGAGGGCCAGGGCGCCGTCGAGGGTGCCCCTCCACGAGGCGTCGTCCTCGCCGGCCCCACCGGTGATCAGGTCGAGGTTCCAGGTGGCGAAGCCGGCGGCCCGCACCAAGGCGACGGCCCGGGGCACGGCGTCGGGACCGTGGCGGCGGCCGAGGCCGGCCAGGACAACCGGGTCGAGGGACTGGGCCCCGAGACTGACCCGGGTCACGCCTGCGGCCCGCCAGGTGGCCAGCAGCGCCTCGGTGGCGTCGTCGGGGTTGCATTCGACGGTCACCTCGGCCCCCGGGGCGAGGGGCAGCGCGGCCAGCACCTCGGCCAGCAGGTCGGCCGGCAGCTGCGAGGGGGTGCCCCCTCCCACGAACACGCTGGAGGCGGGAGACAGCCTGGCCCGTCCCGCCTCGGCCACCACGGCCCGGGCGTACCGCTCGGCCAGGTGGTGGCGGTCGGTCCAGGTGGCGAAGGCGCAGTAGTCGCAGCGCGACGCGCAGAACGGCACGTGCACGTACACCCCGAAGGGCGCCCCGCTCACCCCCGTTCGACGATCCTGGTGGTGAGCAGGTGGCCGCACCACCCGCAGTACACCAGGTCGACCGTGACCTCGATGTCGACCGGCACCCGGAGGTGGCGCACGGCGTTGGTGGCCACCTTGCGGCAGGCCGGGCAGCGGGGCTCGGTGGACTCCTTGTTGAGCACGTCGCCCTCGAGTTGGGCCAGCGGGGGGGCGAACAGGGGCGCCACCTCCTCGAGGCCGGGGTCGGGGAGCGCCATCGAGAGCAGGGTCTCGCTCACCTCGGCGGCCGAGATCCCAAGCTCGTGCAGGCACCCGGCGGCCGCCCCGCCGGCGGCCAGGGCGCCGAGGAGCAGGTGCTCGGGGCCCACCCCGGTGCGGCCCAGCCGGTCGGCGTGGTCAACAGCGGCCTCGAGGGCGGCCTTGAAGTCGGGCCCGAGCGGCACCACCTCGCCCGCCCCCTGACCCGTCGGCACCTCTCGGCGCAGCCGCTCGTGGGTGACGCCGAGACCGTGAAGGAAGTCGCCGACCAGGGCATCGACCCGGCACAGGGCCAGCAGCAGGTGCTCGGTGCCCGCGACCTCGCTCCCGAGCTCGCGCACCTCCTCCTGGGCGGTGACGATCACCCGTCGTGCATCCCTCGTGAAGCGCTCGTACACCGGGCGGCAAGGCTAGCTACCGTCCCCGCTCCGCAGGGCCGCTCGGGCCCAGCTCCCCGCTCCGCAGCGCGGGTGCTCAGAGCGTGAGGCCGAGATCCTCGAGGCGGCGCAGCAGGGAGGCCGGCGTGGCCTCGAGCATGAGGGCGAGGATCTTGACGTCCTCCGTCCGGATGGTTAGCACCTGGCCGTTGAAGTCCTGGCGCTGCACCTGGATCATCCCGAGATAGCGGCGCAGCAGGTCCTTCTCGGGGGCCGCGAGGCGCTCGAGCCGGACCAGGTCAATCCGCAGGGCGGCCGCCGCCGGGCTGAACGACGCCTCCACGGCCTGCAGGTCGATGTCGATCCTTTGGTGACCTGCGCCGACGTCGAGCTCGCCACCCAGGTCCCGGGGCAGCAGCTGATCGACCGGCACGCGGTAGCACCGGGCCAGGCGCTGCAGGCGGGGCACCGAGATGGCCCGCTCGCCCCGCTCGTAGGCGCCGAGGACCGAGGCCTTGAACTCCTGGTCCGAGCCGGCCTCGACCGCCTGCAACGACAGGCGCTTCTGCTTGCGCAGGCTACGGAGTCGCTCACCCACCCGCACCGCGTACCCCGACGCCAGCTGCTCCTCGGCCTCGATCGCCATCGCCAACCACCTCGGAGTGCCTGAGCCCAGGTCGTTCTAAGCTCGCCTGCGAACCCTAGGCCCTCCGACCTCCCTACGTAAGGCCCCTGGGCCACCGGCCTCATCGACGGCGCCGGCCCGCAGCCCGCACAGCAGAACCGCGGCGGCGATCGCCGCGGTCTCCGAGCGCAGGGTGGTCGGGCCGAGCTCGACGGTGGGGAGGCCGCAGCGCAGCTCGTCAGGGTCCCAGCCGCCCTCGGGACCGACGAGGAGGGTGGACCGGGCCAGGCCTAGCCGGGTGGCGCCCCCCTGATCGCACAGGGCCCCGCCCGCTCCCGCCGCCTGTGCCGTCGCGGCCACGGTCTGGACGTCGGCCACCTCGGGCAGCCGGGCCCGACGGGCCTGCATCGCCGCCTCGCGGGCGATCTGGCGGAGGCGGGCCACCCCCTTGGCGGCCCGGGCCGGGTCCCAGCGCACCACCGAGCGGGCCGCGGCCAGCGGCAGGATCCGGTCGATCCCGAGCTCGGTGAGCTTCTGCACCACCAGCTCGGGCCGGTCGCCCTTCACCAGCGAGAAGCCGATGGTGAGCGGAGGGTGGGGGGCGGTCTCGCTGACCACCGGCCCGACCGGTTCGAGGCGCACGTCGCCGGCCGCCGCCACCAGGCAGGGCCGCCAGCGGCCGGCGCCGTCGCTGACCCCCACCGACTCGCCCACGCGCAGGCGCAGCACCCGCCCCAGGTGGTGGGCGTCGGCGGGGGCCAGGCCCAGCTCCTCGAGGTCGTCGACAAAGGCCCAGGCCGCGGGCCTGCCGCTCATTTAGAAGGCCCGGGGGCTCATTTGACGGCCCAGAAGTTCATTTGAAGGCGGAGCGGATCCGGCCGAGCAGCCCGGGGTCGGGGGCGGCGACCTGCTCGCCCCGGTCGGCGGCCAGCTGGCGCAGGAGGTCCTCCTGCGCAGCGGTGAGACCGGTAGGTGTGTCGACCACCACCCGCACGATCAGGTCGCCCCGCAGCGGCTCGCCCCGCCGGTCGACCCGGCGCAGCTCGGGCACGCCGCGACCCCGCAGGCGCATCTCCCGGCCGGTCTGGGTGCCCGCCGGGACGTGCAGGTCCTCGGTGCCGTCGAGGGTCTCGAACGACAGGTCGACTCCCAGGGCCGCGGCGGTGACCGGGACGTGCAGCGAGCTGACGAGGTCGACGCCCTCCCGGGTGAAGCGAGGATGGGCGCCCACCCGGAGGTGGACGAACAGATCGCCGGGCGGGCCGCCCCTGGGGCCGGCGGCCCCCCGGCCCTCGAGGCGGAGAGTGGCGCCGTTGTCCACGCCGGCCGGCACGTCGACCGAGTAGGTGCGGGGCCGGGTGACCCGCCCCTCCCCCCGGCAGGTCTCACAGGGCGACGCGATCTCCTGGCCCAGCCCGGCGCAGCGGGGGCAGGGCGAGGAGGTGACCATCTGGCCGAGGACCGACTGGCGGACCCGGCGGACCTCGCCGGCGCCGCCGCACACCGAGCAGGTGGTGGCCCGGGTGCCCGCCGCCGCCCCCGAGCCGGTGCAGGTCTCACAGGTGACTGCCGTGCGCAAGGCGACCTCGCGGTTGGCGCCGAAGACCGCGTCGGAGAACTCGAGGTCGAGGACGGTCTCAAGGTCAGGGCCCTGGGGCGGGCCGCTCGGCCCCCGGGAGCGACCGTTGGCCCCCCCGGCCCCGAAAAAGGCGCCCAGGAGGTCGCCCAGGCCACCGCCGGCCCCGAAGCCGCCGAAGGGGTCCTGACCCCCGCCCCCACCCAGTCCGGCGTCGCCGAAGGTGTCGTAGCGGCGCCGCTTCTCGGGGTCGGACAAGGTCTCATAAGCCAGTGTCAGCTGCTTGAACTGCTCCTCGGCCCGGGTGTCGCCCGGGTTCAGATCGGGGTGGTGCTCGCGGGCCAGCCGGCGGTAGGCCTTCTTGATCTCGTCGTCGCCGGCGCTGCGGGCCACCCCCAGCACCTCGTAGAGGTCGGCCATCAGCCCTCCTCGATGCGTCGGCCGAGGCGCTGGCTGACCACGGCCACCGCGGCCAGGGCCTGCGGGTAGTTCATGCGGGTGGGGCCGAGGATCCCGATGGTCCCGGTCTGGCCGTCGGCGCCCCGCACGGGCGCCACCAGCACCGAGCACCCGGCCAGCGGGGTCAGGCCGTGCTCGTCGGCGCCGATGGCCACGGTGAGGCCCCGGTCGAGCAGGTCCCGCAGCAGCGTCACCACCACGAACTGCTCCTCGAGGATGCCCAGCACCTGGCGCACGGTAGCCACGGCGTCAAAGGCGTTGGCCATCCGGCTGGCACCGCCGACGAAGACCGAGCCCCCCTCCTCGTCGTGCCCGCCGGTGAGGGCCCGCACCGAGGTGGCGAGCAGGGCGTCGACGGTCACCTCGCCCGTGGAGGGCACCTCCCCCAGCTGGGCCACGGTGCGGCCGGTGAGGTAGCCGGCCAGGCGGGTGGAGGCGGCGGTTACCACGGCGTCGCCCACCGGCGTGCCGTCGTCGAGCACCGGCAGCTCGAGGGTGCGCTTTTCGACCGAGCCGTTGGACAGCACGGCCACGACCAGTGCGGTGCGGCCACCGAGGGCCACGATCTGCACCGAGCGGATGGTGGCGGCCTCGTGCGGGGGGGCGATGACCACGGCGGTGTGGTCGGTGAGGCGGCTGAGCAGCTGGCTTGTCTCCGACAGCATGTGCTCGAGCTCGCCGTGGGCCTTGGTGAAGAACGACTTGACCTCGGCCCGCTGACCGGGGTTCAGCTGGCCCGCGCCCCAGCCGTGCAGCGAGTCGACGAAGAAGCGGTAGCCCTTGTCGGTGGGGATGCGGCCGGCCGAGGTGTGGGGCTGCACCAGGTAGCCGTCGCGCTCCAGCACCGACATCTCGTTGCGCACCGTGGCCGAGGAGGCCTGGACGCCACGGGACCGGGCCACGTGCTGGGAGCCGACGGGCTGGGCCGTCTCGATGTACTCCTCCACCACGGCGCGGAGGATGGCAGCCTTGCGGTCGTCCAGCATGATTGGCACTCGATCCTACCGAGTGCCAGGTCCCTTGCCGGTCCCCTTGGCCGAGGCGGGATTGCGCCGCCGCTTCGTCGGCCGGCCACCATGGAGGCGTGGCCGCCACCCCCGAGCCGACGCTGGCGCTGGCCCAGGCCCGCGCCCGGTGGGGCGAGGACGTGGCGGCGGCCGGGCTCTTCCGCCCCGGCCCCGACCCCGACGCCCGCACCGCCCTGGGCAAGGCGGTGTCCCGCCAGGCCAACCGGCGCCGCTCCCACCTCCCTCCACGGATGCTGGTGGCCATCGACGGCTCGGGCCGGGCGTTCCTGTGCCCCTACGTGCCCGACGCCCAGGGCGGCCACCCCGAGGGCGACGACCTCTACGCCGGGCCCCTCGAGGAGCTCGGGGCGGTGGCGAGCGGGCCGTTGGCCCTGGTCGTGCTGCTCGCCGCCGACCGGCCCTGCGTCCTGGAGGCCGTGTGGCTCGACATCGAGGCCGCCACCGTCGCCGCCCTGCTGACCGGCGAGCCGCTCCCCGACGAGCCCGAGCTCCTCGCCAAGGCGGCGGACGACGACGAGGACGAGTCGACGCCGTTCACCCAGACGCTGCTGGCCCAGGCCGAGCTGGCCCAGGCCCGGGCGGACACCCTCCTGGCTCATGCCCAGGCGGCGCTGGCCGAAGAGGCCGAGGAGGCCGGCCGGCCCCCGCAGGTGGGTCGGTCGTCTGAGGCGGCCGGGCCTCCGGCGTCGACGGCGACGACCGCTCCGCCCGAGCCGGCCCCGACACCCGCTCCGCCCGAGCCGGCCCCGACACCCGCTCCGCCCGAGCCGGCCCCGACACCCGCTCCGCCCGAGCCGGCCCCGACACCCGCTCCGCCCGAGCCGACCCCGACACCCGCTCCGCCCGAGCCGACCGCGGCACCCGAGTCGGGCGAGGCCATCCAGCCGACCGAACCGACCCAGCCGGGCCTGCCGACCGAGCCAACCGAACCGGCCGAACCGTAGGGTCGGGCATGACCGGAACCGAGGCGACCGACGACGACCGGCCGGGGGTGTTGGGCCGCATCGTGGCCCGCCTGCAGGGGGAGGTGCCGGCCGAGGACCTCGAGGCCTACCGCCGGGCGGGCAGCGAGGTGTACCGCCTCCTCGACGACCTCGAGCAGCTCAGGGCCGAGTGGGCGCTGGCCGGAACCGACGCCTGGACGGCGCCGCCGGCCACCCAGGCCGCCCTGCTCTGCGCGTGGAACGCCTTCTCCCTACAGACCATGGGCGACAACCTCCTGACCGCCGACAACGAGAGCCAGCCGTTGACCCGGCGGTACGTGCCGCCGGTGACCGCCCTGCAGATCATGGCGTTCTACGAGCAGGTGCCCGGCTGGCTGGGGCGGGCTCGGGCGGCCGAGGGCAGCGACTCCTACACCCTCGACGTCACCGTGCCCGCCGACCTGCCGCCCTGGTCGGAGGTCGAGCCCTGCCCGCGCCCCCATCTGGCCGCCATCCGGGCGGCGCTCGGCCAGATGCGGACCCACGCCAGCGCGGGGATGGCCGGCTTCCACGTCGACCTCGCCGATCGGGACCGCAAGCGGGCCCACGACCGCGTCCACGAGGTGCTGGCCGAGGCCGAGTCCGCCGCCGCCTACGCCGACCAGCTCTGGTCACCCAAGGTGCCGGCCGCCATCCACGAGGCCATCGAGCGGCACGCCAAGCGGGCCGTCGAGCTGTTCTACCTCCTGGGTCAGCTCATGGCCATGCCCCGCCTGGCCCTGGCCGAACGCCCGAAGCCCAGGGCGACGCCCGGCCAGCGGCTGCCCGCCCCCGGCGATTCGGGGTTCGACCCTTGGGTGCTGACCGACCCCCGCTCGTTTGGCCGCTGGCAGAGCGACCGCATGGCCCAGGCGGCGATCGAGCAGCTGTGGCTACGGGACCCCGAGCCCCGACGGACCCTCGCCGTGCAGGCCGAGATCCGGTCCGCCCTGGCGCGAGGCGACATCGTCGTCGACGAACGCATCGGCCACTACTTCTGCTGCCCGTGGGCGCCGATCTACCTGGTCCGCCGGCCCGTGGTGATCAACCGGCAGCGGCTCCAGGTCATGCAGCAGTTCACCTTCGACGTCTCGGCCGAGGAGATGGAGGAGGGCGGCCCCTTCACCCGCCGGCTCTACCTGGGGGCGTTCTCGCCCACCAGCAACATCGACTACTGCCTCCCGGGCCAGGGCCATCGCGACTGAGCCGGGCGGAGGCGGGCCGTGCCGCCCGGATCAGTCGTCGAGGCGGAGGGCGGCGACGAAGGCCTCCTGAGGGACCTCGACCCGGCCGATCGACTTCATCTTCTTCTTGCCCTCCTTCTGCTTGTCGAGCAGCTTGCGCTTGCGGGTGATGTCGCCGCCGTAGCACTTGGCCAGCACGTCCTTGCGCTTGGCCTTCACCGTCTCGCGGGCCACCACCCGTCCGCCGATGGCGGCCTGGATGGGCACGTCGAACATCTGCCGGGGGATCAGCTCGCGCAGCTTCTCGGCCATGGCCCGGCCGTGGCTCTGGGCCTTGTCCTTGTGGAGCACGGCCGAGAAGGCGTCGACCGGCTGGCCGTTCAGCAGGATGTCGAGCTTCACCAGGTCGGCCTCGGCGTAGCCGTCGGGCTCGTAGTCGAGCGAGGCGTAGCCCTTGGTGCGGCTCTTCAGGGCGTCGAAGAAGTCGACCACCACCTCGCCGAGGGGGACCCGGTAGACCAGCTCCACCCGCTCGGGCGACAGGTAGTCCATGCGCAGCATCTCGCCCCGCCGGCTCTGGGCCAGCTCCATCACCGTGCCGGTGTAGTCGGCCGGCAGGAGGATCGAGATGCGCAGCATCGGCTCCTCGATGGCCTCGACCTTGTTGAACTCGGGCATCTCGGAGGGGTTGTGGAACTCGACCACCTCGTCGCTGCCCTCGAGGTGGGCCAGGTACGACACCGACGGGGCGGTGGCGATGAGGGTGAGGTCGAACTCGCGCTCCAGCCGCTCGCGCACGATCTCCATGTGCAGCAGGCCCAGGAAGCCGCAGCGGAACCCGAACCCGAGGGCGCCCGAGGTCTCGGGCTCGTAGGTGAACGAGGCATCGTTCAGCTTCAGCTTCTCGAGGGAGTCACGCAGGTCGGAGTACTCGTCGCCGTCGACCGGGTAGAGGCCGCAGAACACCATGGGCTTGGGGTCGCGGTAGCCCGACAGGGGCTCGACGGCCCCCCGCAAGGCGGTGGTGACGGTCTCGCCGGAACGGGCCTCGGACAGGTCCTTGATGCCGGCGATGAGGTAGCCCACCTCGCCCGGGCCCAGCTGGGCCACCGGGGTCGGCACCGGCATGCGCACCCCGATCTCCTCGATCTCGCGGGTGACCCCGGCCTGCATGAACCGGACCTTGTCGTTCCCCCGCAGCGTGCCCTCTTTGATGCGGATGGCCGACACGACGCCCCGGTACTGGTCGTAGTAGGAGTCGAAGACCAGAGCCCGCAGCGGGGCGTCCGGGTCGCCCTCGGGCGGCGGGATCTTCTCCAGGACCGCATCGAGCAGGGCCGGGACGCCCTCGCCCGACTTGGCGCTGATGCGCAGGATCTCGGTGGCGGGGATGCCGAGGACGGTCTCGATCTCCGCCGCGTAGCGCTCGGGGTCGGCGGCGGGCAGGTCGATCTTGTTGAGGCAGGCCACGATGGCCAGGTCGTTCTCCAGGGCCAGGTAGCAGTTGGCCAGGGTCTGGGCCTCGATGCCCTGGGCGGCGTCGACGACCAGCACCACCCCCTCGCAGGCGGCCAGGCTGCGGCTCACCTCGTAGCCGAAGTCGACGTGGCCGGGGGTGTCGACGAACTGGATCAGGTGGTCCGTCCACGGCACCCGCACGTTCTGGGCCTTGATGGTGATGCCCCGCTCGCGCTCGATGTCCATCGAGTCGAGGAACTGGGCCCGCATGTCGCGGGCGTCGACCGCGCCCGTCAGCGACAGGATGCGGTCGGCCAGGGTGCTCTTGCCGTGGTCGACGTGGGCGACGATGCAGAGCGAGCGGAGGCGGCTGAGATCAGGCATGGGGGGCAGGCCATTGTGCTGCAGATGCCGCCACCGCCCGGAACCGGCCGCTGGGCAGGGGCAAGGCTGGTGGACCGCGCCAGCGGCCACTATCCTGTCCGGGTCCCCTGACCGGAGAGAGATCCCGCCCGATGGCGAACATCAAGAGCCAGATCAAGCGCAACAAGCAGAACGAGCGGGCTCGCCTGCGCAACAAGGCCGTGCGCAGCGAGGTCAAGACCCGGGTCAAGGCCACGCTGACCGCGGCCGAGGCCGGCGCCGACACCACGGTCGCCGCCCTGCGGCTGGCCTGCAAGCGCCTCGACAAGGCGGCGGCCAAGGGCATCATCCACAAGAACCAGGCCTCGAACCGCAAGTCGGCCCTGATGAAGCGGGCCCTCGCCTCCAAGCCCTCCGAGGGCTAGCGCACCGGCCCCAGGGCCTCGAGGTCGGTGCGGATGCGGCCGGCGTCGCCCACCAGCACCGTGGTGAGCCGGCCGGGTGCCAGGTACAGGCGGCTGGCCCGCAGGACGTCGTCGACGGTGACCTTGGCGAAGCGGGCCGGCATGCCGGACAGCCAGGTGGCGTCGAGGCCGACCGAGGCCAGCACCACCAGCTGGTTGGCCAGGCCGCTCTGGGTCTGGAGCGACAGGGCGGTGCTGCCGGTGCGGTAGCGGCGGGCCGCCTCGAGCTCGTCGGCTGTGACCGGCTGGGTGGCCATCCGGCCCAGCTCGTAGGCGATCTCGACCAGCGAGGGAGCGGTGACCTCGGTGGCCACCTCGGCCGAGATGGTGAGGAGGCTGGCGGCCTGAAGGTGCTCGATCCCGGCGTGGGGCGAATAGGTCCAGCCCTTGTCCTCGCGCAGGTTGGCGTTGAGGCGGCTGGAGAACGACCCACCCAGGATGGTCACGGCGAGGGCGAGGGCGGCGGCGTCGGGGTGCTGGCGGTTCACCGCCGGTCCGGCTAGGCGCACCGAGGTCTGCACGCGCCCCGGACGGTCAACCAGGACGACGGGGCCGGGGCTGAAGCCGCCGGGGGCCGGGAGGTGCTGGGACGGGGACCCCGACGACCACCCGCCGAAGGCGGCCTCGGCGGCATCCAGCAGCCGGCCGGGGGTGACATCGCCGACCAGCACCAGGTGGCCGGCCGCCGGGCCCACCCGGTCAGCCAGGTAGGTGGCCAGCTGGCGACGGGTCACCCGGCTGACCTGGTCGGGCGTGGGCAGGGGGTCGCCGTAGGGGTGGGAGCCGAAGACCCGGGAGGTGAGGGCGAGGCGGGCGATGGTGCTGGGCTGGCTGGCGGCCATGGCCAGCTCCTCCTGCAGGCGGCGCTGCTCGGTGGCCACCTCCGGGCCGGGGAAGGCCGAGTCGGCCAGCACCTCGGCCGCAAGGTCGAGCAGCGGCCTCAGGTCGGTGGCCAGCGCCGAGCCCGACAGCGACACGTCCTCGGCGTCGACGCCGGCGGCCAGGCCACCGCCCATGCCCTGGAGCCGCTCGGCCAGGTCGTTCTGGCTGCGGCGGCCGGTGCCGGCCAGCAGGGTGCGCGACAGGACCCGCTGGCGGGCCGGGTCCGACGGCGCCGGCCGGGCCCGGCCGGACGGCAGGACCAGCCGCAGCTGCACCAGCGGGATCCCCGGCTTGCGCACCGCCCACACGGTGAGACCGTTGCCCAGCACCCGGGTGCGGGGCGCCGGCACCTTCATCGCCGTGGGCGGCTGCACCTGCGGGATGGCGCTGGGCGCGGGGGGTTGGCCAGCCTTGGCTCTGCTCATGTGGCGCGGGCGCCGGCGACGACCTCGAGGACGGCGCGGCGGTCGGTGGCGAACGATCGGGCGCAGGCGGCCGCCACCTGGCCGGGGGTGATGGCGCCCAGCCGCTCGGGCAGCTCGGCCACCAGAGCGGTGCCGCCGTGCACCTGCTCGAGGGCGGCCAGCAGCTCGGCCCGGGAGAGCAGGTCGTCGCAGCGGCGGAGGTGGGCGGCCACGTTGGCCACCACCACCCGCTCGAGCTCTTCGTCGCCCACCCCGGAGGCGAGGTCGCCGACCTCGTCGTCGAGGGCGGCGAGCAGGGGGTCGAGGGCGCCGGTGAAGTAGGCCAGGATCTGGGCGATGACGGGGTCGCGCTGGGCGAAGGCGTCGCCGAAGGTGCCGATGTAGCCGCCCACGTGGGTGGCGAGCCGGTCGCTCTGCACCAGCCGGCGCTCCAGCCGGCTGGCCGTGCCGTCGACCAGCACGTCCATGGCCAGGAGGGTGGCCAGGTACTCCTCCAGGTCGGCGACCGGGTCGGGGACCCGGTAGCCGATGGCCACCGCGGGCAGCGGCGCCGTCGCGTCGTGCACCTGGGCCCGGACCTCGGTGGCGGGGGCGGGCTCGGCGAAGCTGGGCCGACGGGGCACCCTGCCCCGGGGGATGTCGCCGAAGTGGCGCTCGACCAGCACCATGGCCGCGTCGACGTCGAGGTCACCGGCCACCACCAGCACGGCGTTGCCGGGGGCGTAGTAGCGGGAGAAGAACGAGGCGGCCTCCGCGATGGTGGCCGACTCGAGGTCGACGAACGAGCCGTAGCCGTCGTGGGCGTTGTTGAAGGTCTGGTAGAGGACCTTGGGCAGCTGGATCCACGGGAACCCGCCGTAGGGCCGGTTCAGGACGTTGACCCGGATCTCCTCCTTCACCACGGCGATCTGGTTGGCCATGGTCTCCTCGCTCAGGCGGACCGAGCGCATGCGGTCGGCCTCGAGGAACAGGCCCAGCTCGAAGGCGCCGGCGGGCAGCTGCTCGAAGTAGACGGTGGCGTCGGGTGTGGTGTGGCCGTTGAAGGTGCCGCCGTTGCCCTGGACGAGCTGGGCGTGCTGGAGCTTGCCGAGGCTGGTCGACCCCTCGAACATGAGGTGCTCGAACAGGTGGGCGAAGCCGGTGCGGCCCTCGGGCTCGCTGCGGAAGCCGACGTCGTAGCGGGCCAGGACAGCCACCGACGGCGCCGTCGGGTCGGGGGCCAGCACCACCCGCAGGCCGTTGCCCAGGGTGCGCCGCTCGATCGGCACCGACGGTGCCGGCAGGCGGCGTTTCGTTGCGGGAGGCATCGTGCGGACGCTACCGCCGGGCCGGAGAGAGGCGGGCGAGGCGGGCCACCAGGATCTCGAGGGTGATGCGCTCGGTGTCGCGGCCGGGCCCGTAGGTGCGCAGGCCACGCAGGTCGAGGTCGGCCCGGTGCAGCAGCTCGACGGCCCGGGCCACGCCGGGGGGGCCGAGCTTGGTCGCCTGGGCCAGGGCCTTGCGGGCCGGGAACGTGCTGCCCTTCAGGCCGAGGATGGCGGCAGCCTGGGTCTCGTTGCGGGCCCCGCTGCCCTGGAGCCGGAGGATGCGCTGGTAGTGGCCCCACAGCGAGGCCAGCACGACGAAGGGGTGGCGGCCCTGCAGGAGGCGGTGGAGGTGGTGGAGGGCGTCGCCGGGGTTGCCACCGTCGATGGCGTCGGTGAGGTCCCACGGCGCCCCTCCGCCCTGGTCGCCGAGCACCGGGTCGAGGTCGGCGGCCGAGATGCTGGCGCCCTCGCCGTGGGCGGCGGCCAGCAGGTCGAGGATGCCGGGAAGGCGGCCCAGGTCCTCGCCGAGGTGATCGCCGAGGCGGGCGGCGGCCCGGCGGTCGAGGCGGACCGGTGCCGACGCAAGTCGGTCGGCCAGCCAGGTGCTGCGGGCCTTGGCGTGGCCGGGGGGGCTGGGGTCGACGATGGTGGCGCCGGCCTTCCTGGCCCCGTCGACCAGCTTCTTGTGCTCGCCGGAGAGGACCAGGACCAGGCTGGTCTGGGCGTTCGGGTCGGCCAGGTAGACGGTGATGCGGCGCAGGTCCTCGGCGCCGCGCAGGTGGTCCTGGGCGTCGCGCACGACCACGGCCTTGTCGGCCCCACCGAGGAAGAAGGCGTTGCAGGCCTCGACGACCGAACCGACGGTCAGGTCGTCGCCGCCCAGCTCCTCGATGTCGAGGCCGGCGGTCCGCAGCTCGGCTAGCAGCCGGTGCAGGGCGTCGGCCACCAGGGCGGGATCGCCCTTCAGGACATAGGCCCGGTCAGGCATCGACGGCCTCGGTGCGACGGGAGACCCGAGCCAGATGGGCCGTCCGGGCGGTGAGCAGCGCATCGAGGACGGTGGCCACCCGGCGGGCGCCCCCGACGTCGTGGACCCGCACCAGCCGGCAGCCCCGGGTGATGCCGAGGGCGTGGGCGGCGTGGCTGGCCAGGCGGCGCTCGTCGATGGCCAGGCCGAGGAGCTCGCCCAGGAAGCGCTTGTTCGAGGCGCTGAGCAGCAGCGGTGGGCCCAGGTCGGCCAGGGCGGCCGAGCTGCGCAGGAGCTGGAGCGACTGGGCCGGGGTCTTGCCCAGGTCGAGGCCGGCGTCGACGATGATCCGGTCGGGGGCCACGCCGGCGGCCCGGGCCCGCTCGACCCGCTCGGCCAGGAAGCGGCGGACCTCGCCGACCAGGTCGGTGTACACCGGCTCGGGGTCGGCCACCCGGGGCTGCAGGCGGATGTGGGTGGCCACCACCGTGGCGCCGGCCGCCGCCGCCACGGGCAGGTAGCGCTCGTCGCTGAAGCCGCTGATGTCGTTGCCGACGACGGCTCCGGCGGCGCAGGCCTCGGCCAGCACCCCGGACCGCCAGGTGTCGACCGACAGCGGCACCTCGAAGCGGGCCGCCAACGCCTCGACCGCCGGCACCACCCTCTCCAGCTCCTCGGCCTCGCCCACCTCCGGCCCGGGGCCGGCCTTGACCCCGCCAACGTCCAGCAGGTCGGCGCCGTCGGCCACCAGCTGCTCGGCCCGGTGGAGAAAGGCGTCGAAGCCGAAGTGCGACCCCCGGTCGAAGAACGAGTCGGGCGTCCGGTTCAAGATCCCCATCACCAGCGTTCGGGTGGTGAGGTCGTGCTCGATCGACCCGAGGCGCAGCTGCACGCCGGCCGACGCTAGCGACGTCCCCTTCTGCCTGGGGCAGGCGGGCAGATCACGGCGCGCTCGTCGTCGACCGCCGGCGCTCGACCTCGATGGTGCCGCGAGGACCGGAGGTGACCGTGTAGGGCTCGACAATGAGCGACGAGCCCTCAGGGAACGGGCGGAGGCCGGCGACGTCGAGGCGGGCGGGGCCGGCGAGGGTGACGACGTCGTGGCGGTCGAGGACGGCGGCCAGGGGAGCCAGTACCCGGGGGCCCGTCCGGGTGGCGACCATCAGGTCGATGCGGCCCACCTGACGGGCCCGCAGGGCCGAGAGCACCCGGGCCGGGTCGCCGCCGTCCAGGACGGCGACGGTGACGCCCCGGTCCCTCCACAGCCGCAGCCCGTAGGCCGACCGGTCGTCGGTCAGGGGGCCAGGTCCGGTGGTGGCCAGCCGCACCGACGGCACGACCATCACAACCACCGCGGCCAGGGCCAGGGTGCGGCGTCTGGGGCGTCGGCCCTGGCCCCGCACGGCCCACCACACCAGCCCGGCGGCGAGAGCCACGGCCACCGCCCCGACCGGGGCGAACGGGAGCCGGGCCGCTCCCTGGGCCACACCCACCAGCCAGGCCAACAGCAGCCGGCTGGGCAGGTGGAGCAGCCAGGCCGCCCAACCGCCGAGCACCCCGGCGACCAGGCCGGCGGTGAGACCCCACACCATCACCGGGCCGGCGGCGGGCACGGCCAGGGCGTTGGCGGGCACCGAGACAGGCGACAACGCGCCCAGGGTCAGCAACAGCGGGGCGGTGGCCACCTGGGCCGCCAGGGATGCCGCCAGCGCATCGCGCAGCACCGCCGGGCCGGGCAGGCGGGCCGCCAGCGGGTGGGCCCACAGCGCCATCCCGACCACGGCCGCCACCGAGAGCTGGAAGCCGAGGCGGTGCACGAGCATGGGGTCGACCAGCACCAGGCCGGCCACGGCCAGCGCCACCAGGCGCAGGGGCGACGCCTCGACGCCCAGCACCCCGGCCAGCAGGGCCAGGGCGGCCATGGCCGTGGCCCGCAGCACCGAAGGCTCCCACCGCACCGCCAGGCCGAACAGGGCCAGCACGGCGAGGGCGGCAGCGAAGCGCCATCGCAGGCCGAGGCGCCGCAGCAGCGGGCCGGCGGCGGCCAGGGCGAAGGCCACGTTCTGGCCGGAGACGGCCAGGAGGTGGGTGAGGCCGGCGGTCTGGAAGTCGGCGGTGAGGTCGGCCGGCTCGTCGCGGTCGTCACCCACGACCAGGCCGGCCCACAGAGCCCGCCGGTCCTCGGGCAGGGCGGTGGCGCCGCGGGCCAGGGTGCGACGCAGGGTGTTGGCGGCCCGGATCCATGGCGGCCCGGCCCCTGCCGGGCGGCAGGTGGCGAGGCTCAGGCGGGCCGAGACGTGACGTGCGGCCAGGCGGGCCTGCGATCCCGGGGCGGGGGCGTCGAGGGCGCCCGTGGCCTCGATGCGTTCGCCGGCCAGGCGGGGCCGCAGGCAGCCACCGGCCTTGCCAAAGGCGAGGGCGTCGACGTGGCGCCCACCGGCCAGCCGCAGCTGGGCCCGCACGGCGCCGCCACCGGCCACGGGATCGGTGACCACGGTGGCGGTGCCCGCCCACCGCGTCGGTGATGGCGGCTCGACCCCGGCCCACGACCGGGCGCCGAGCACCGCGGCCAGCAGGAGAGCGGCGACGCACGCAAGCAACGGCCGGGACCGGACGGCGGCGAGCACGCAGGCGACGACCGTGGCCGCAAGGGCGGGCCGGCCTGCAGCAGCAGCAGGAACCGACCGGGCCAGCAAGGCCCCGATGGACACGAGCACGGCCAGCGCCACGCAGTGGCGGTCCTCCATCACGCCGCCCGGCAGGCGGTCGGCAGCGGAGCGCCGGGCATCGGCGTCCTCCTCGGGTTGACAGATCGTCCAGCGAGGGGGAAGCCCGGCTGAACCTTACCCGGC
>JBBPYZ010000181.1:0-10978 GCA_038199465.1 Acidimicrobiales bacterium
ACCGATCTACGGTCGACCCGCAGATCATGCCCGAGGACGACGGCCGTGCCTTCGACGACTGGTACCAGTCCGGCGCAGGCGCGCAGCAGGGTGGATTTCCCGGCACCGTTCGGGCCCGCCAGGAGCACGACCTCGCCGACCCGAACGTCGAGGTCGACGCCCGCGAGGGCTGGGAAGCGTCCGAGCAGGCAGACGGCGGAGCGGAGGTGGACAGCGAGGGTCATGCCGGCCACCCCAGGCTACCGGTGCCGCCTCCGGTTCCACCAAGGCGGCCAGACCCCCGGCGTCGGCGCGTCGATCTGCCCGCCGTCTTGTCGTTCACCGGCCGCATGCTCATCATCCTGGGCCTGCTGATCCTGGGTTTCGTGGGCTTCCAGCTGCTGGGGACCAACGTGGCTGAGGCCCGCAACCAGAGCACCCTGCTCGAGCAGCTCGACGCCCCCCCTCCCCCGGCCGACCTGGCCGTCAGCGCCCCGCTCCCCGAGCAGCCGGCGCCACCGCCCGCCCCCGTCGGTTCCGCGGTGGCCCAGATCCGCATCCCCCGCATCGGCGTCGACAAGGCCGTGGTCGAGGGGGTCGACCTGTCCGACCTGCGCAAGGGCCCCGGCCACTACGCCAACACCCCCCTCCCGGGCCAGCCCGGCAACTCGGCCATCGCCGGGCACCGCACCACCTACGGCGCCCCCTTCTACCGCCTCGACGAGATGCAGCCGGGCGACCCGATCCTGGTCAGCACGGTGCAGGGCGCCTTCCGCTATGAGGTCAGCAAGGTGTTCGTGGTCAAGCCGAGCCAGGTCGAGGTGCTCGAGACGACCACCGGCGACCAGCTGACCCTGACCACGTGCAACCCCCGCTTCTCCGCCGCCCAGCGCCTCATCGTGGTGGCCGACCTCAAGGGCCCGGCGGCGGTGGCCTCACCTCCCGCCCCCACGGCGGCCCCGCTCCCCCCCGACGTGGGCGCCAACCCCGACGTGGTCGCCAACCCCGACGTGCTCCCCGGGGAGACCTTCGAGATCTCGAACGAGGTCGTGGGGGCCAGCGGCGACCCGGCCGAGCGGGCCCCGGCCGCCCTCTGGGCCACCGTGGTCCTCGCCCTCGGGATCGCCGGCGCCGTCCTCGGCCGCCTGTGGCGGCGCTGGCCGGCCCGGCTGGTGACCGCCCTCCCCTTCCTGGTCGCCCTCTGGAGCTTCTACACCCACCTGGCCAAAGCTGTCCCGAGCTGACCGGCCTTAGAGGCTGTTGGCCAGGGCTTCGAGGCCGACGGCGCGCATCACGTCCTGGAGCCAGCGGACGACGTCGGTGACGGCACCGGTCAGCAGCAGCACCCCGAAGGTGGCCAGAAGGAGGCCGCTGACCAGGTTGATCACCCCGAAGTGCCGCTTCACCCAGGAGAAGGCGCCGGTGAGGCGGCCGAAGGCCAGGCCCGAGGCGACGAAGGGGACGCCGAGGCCGGCCGAGTAGGCCAGGAGCAGCAGCACACCCCGGCCCAGGCTGGCCTGCTGGGCGGCCAGGCCCAGGATGGCGCCGAGCACCGGGCCGATGCAGGGCGACCAGCCAAAGGCGAAGGCGGCCCCCATGACCGGCGGGGCGTAGGAGCCGAGAGCGGCGGACGACACGTGAAAGCGGCGCTCCCGATCGAAGAAGGCCGGGCGGACCAGCCCGGCCAGGGCCAGCCCCATCACCACGATCAGCACCCCCGACACCCGGCGCAGACCGATCTGGTGATCGAACAGGAACGATCCGACGACCGAGGCGGCGGCACCGAGGGAGACGAACACCGCCGAGTAGCCGGCCACGAACAGCAGGGTCGAGCGCAGCAGGCGGCGCTGGTCGACCTTGGTGGCCACCGCCAGCTCAGACGCCCCCACCCCCGACATCAACGACAGGTAGCTCGGCACCAGCGGCAGCACGCACGGCGACAGGAACGACACCGCCCCGGCCAGGAACGCTATGGCCAGACCCGGGGCCAGGCCCGACGGCAGGCTGACGGCGAGCAGGGCGGACATCACCGTCCAGTGAAGCGCAGCCGGCGCCCGGGTACGAGGCGGGCGCCGGAGGACGGTACGTTTCACGAGCCGTGGGGACCGTGGCTGTGGTCTCGTTCCGCCTCTGTGGGCCGGACGGGGTCAGCGTGGTGGCCGGGCAGTGGGGGTGGGCGCTGGGGCAGCTCGGCTGGTCGGTGCGGACCGTGGCGGGGCAGGGAGTGGTCGACGTCGTGGTCGCGGGTCTGGCGTGGCCGCCCGTGGCCGACCCGAGTGTCGGAGAGGTCGCCGCCGCCCTGGACGGCTGTGACCTGGTGATCGTCGAGAACCTGTGCTCGCTGCCGCTCCACCCCACCGCCTCGGCCGCGGTCGCCTCGGCGCTGGCCGGTCGACCCGCCGTCCTGCACCACTACGACCTCCCCTGGCAGCGGGTGCGGTTCCGCTCCCGCGGCTGGGCCCCGCCGGAGGACCCCGCGTGGGCCCACGTGGTGATCAACGAGCTGTCCCGGCGGGAGCTGGCCGAGCGGGGGGTGGTGGCGACGGTGGAGTCGTTGCGCATCGACCCGGCCTGGGCGGCCGGTGGACGGCGCCAGCGCAGCCGGGACCGCCTCGGGGTGGCCGAGGGCGAGCGTCTCCTCCTCCAGCCGACCCGGGCCATCGCCCGCAAGGGGGTGGCCGACGGGGTGGCGCTGGCCGCCGCCGCCGGGGCGACCTACTGGCTGACCGGGCCGACAGAGGAGGGCTTCGCGTCCGAGCTCGAGCTGATCCTGGGCCCTAGCCCCGGTCGGGTGCTGCGGGGGGCCGACGAGCATGGCCTGACCATGGCCGACGCCTACGCCGCCGCCGACGCCGTGGTGCTGCCCTCGACCTGGGAGGGCTTCGGCCTGCCCCTCCTCGAGGCGGCCGTGGCCCGACGGCCCCTGGCCGTCCGCCGCTACCCGGTGGCCGCCGACCTGGAGCGGGCCCACGGCTTCGCCTGGCTCGCCGTCGACGACGCCGTCGGCCTCCGCTCGGCCCTCGAACGCCCGGATGAGGAGGCGCTCGACCGGAACGAGGCCATCGTGCGCGACGCTTTCAACGTGTCCGACCTGCCGACCCGCGTTTCGTCAATCATCGAACGGGTCCTGTGAGCAGCCCAGATCCGGTGCTGGTGCAGCGGGAGCGGATGCGGCGGTTGGCGTCGCTCGGGTCGAGGGTGGGCTACCTGGCGCTGCTCGTGGCCATCGTGGCGTTCCTGGTGGGGGTGCTGAACGACCTGCCGGGCTGGTCGGTCGCCCTTGTGGTCGGCGGCCTCGCCGTGGCCACCGCCTGCCTGGTCCCCTCGATCATCCTCGGCTACGCCGTCAAGGCCGCCGCCCGGGAGGACCGCCAGCGCAGCGTCGGGTAGGGCTACGGCAGGAACGGCCGCCGGCGTTGGCGGCGGCGGGCCTGGATGGCGAGCAGCGAGAGGGCCGCCCGTTGCGCCGGCTCGGGGCGGGGCGGCTCGGGGGGCCGGGTCGTGAGCCGGCGGGGGGTCTGGTGCTTCGGCCTCACCCCACAGGAGTTCGTCGGGCGGGCCCGGGTCTCCTGCCTGGTGGGGCAGACCCCCCAAAACGGACAGGGTCGCCCCTCTGGCCGGTGGGCTCAGTGGGGACCGACGCCCCGAAGGCCGGCCCAGGCCAGCTCGGCCAGCTGATCCGCCAGCTGATCGGCCGAGGCGGTGGTCTCCCCGGCGGCCCGGGCACCCAGCCAGTGCCGGCAGGTGGCTTCGGCCATGCCGACGATGCCGTGGGCCAGGGTGAGGTTCTGGGCCGCCGGCAGCTCGGCGGCGATGAAGGTGGCGATCAGCTCGGCGATGGCGCCCTCGACGAGCCGGACCTGCTCGGCAAAGCCAGCGTCCCGTTTGGTGCCGCCGCCGAACAGCAGGCCGAAGGCGCCCTGGTGGGCCTCGACATGGCGGAAGTAGGCCCGGAAGCCGGCCTCGACCTGGCGGTGGGGCCCGTCGGTGTCGGCGGCCGCCTTGGCGATGACGCCCATGAGCTGGCCGCCGGCGACGTCGAGCAGCTCGACGTAGAGGGCCCTCTTCGACCCGAAGTGCTGGTACAGCACGGGCTTGGTGACCCCGGCGGCGGTGGCGATGTCGTCCATCGACGTCCCGCGGAACCCCCCGGCCGAAAAGGCGTTGAGCGCCACCTCAAGGAGCTGGCGGCGCCGCTCGGTGGCCGGCAGGCGCAGCGCGGCTTCAGGGGCGGACATAGCGCTGCCGAAGAGTGACCACGGCGCCGGCGTCGGGCTACGGAAGCGAGACGAGCGTCAGGGTGGAGGTGGACCCGGCGGCGACACCGGTGCCGGAGAGGGCCTCGGTCCTGGCCACGGGCACCCCGAGCGAGGGGGCCAGCTGCTCGGTGCCGATCGAGCGCACCGTGATCACCCCGAAGAGCGTGGTGAGGATGGTGGTCTCGTCGACGGCCAGGGTCCAGGTGGCCACCCGCCGGCCGGCGACCTCGACGGTCTGGGACCCCGTGACCCGACGGTTGCCGCGGCGTTCGATGGTGGCCTGGACGGGCATCGTCACCGTGCAGCGGGTGTCGTAGCTCCAGGCCTTGCCGACGGTGAGGCCGCCCTGGTACTGCGGCCACGGCGGCTGCCACCCGCAGTCGCCGCCGGCGGCCTGACTGCGGCGGACGATGGCCCCGGCCGGCCCCCAGGCCACCCGGCTGCGGATGTCAGTGCGCGGCCCCAGCTGGTCGGTGGGGATGGTGATGTCCTGCAGGGTGTCTGCCCCCTCGGTGCCGGCGGCCTCGACGGTGACGGTCACCCGCGAGCTGCCGGCCGATCCGGTGGCGTCGTAGCCGTAGCGGCCCACCTTCGGCGCCACCAGCGGCCCCGGAGCAGCGGCGGCACCCGGCCGGGCGGCCGTGGTGGTCGTGGCCCGGCCGGCCCTGGTGGTGGCGGTGCTGCTCGGCCCAGGGGGAACGGCGGCTGGCGGGTCGGTCGTCGGGCCGGGAACGCTTAGCGGAGCACCGGCCAGCGGGAGGTCGACCGCCGGCTCGGTCACCGACGTGGGAGACGCGGTGTCGTCGGGTCCCGGGGCGTCGACCACACCCACCGAGGAGGCCGTGTCGTCCTCGTCCACGGTGACGGCGGCCACGACCCCGCCCAGCAGCAGGAGCCCGGTCGCCCCGGCCAGGACCAACCGAAACGGCAGCGCAGGCGTGATCATGACCCGCCGCAGCCTACGAACCCCCACCGCCTACCAGAGGTCAAGCCAGCGACCGGAGCGAGCGGCCTACTACAGCAGGGCGCGGACGGCGTCGATGGGGTCGGCGTCGGCGGGGGTCTTGTCGGGGCGGTAGCGGCGGACGCGGGCGAAGCGGAGGGCGACGCCGCCGGGGTAGCGGGTGGAGCGCTGGGCGCCGTCGAGGGCGATCTCGACCACAAGCTCGGGCCGCACGACCACCACGTGGCCGTCCCGCTCGGCCTCCCGTTCGAGGAGGGCGGCGGTCTGCCAGCGGAGCAGCTCGTCGGTCAAGCCCTTGAACGTCTTGCCCACCATGATCGGGGGCCCGCCGCCGGGGTCGCGGGCGCCGAGGTGCAGGTTGGACAGCCAGCCCCGGCGCCGCCCGCTCCCCCACTCGACGGCGAGGACGATCAGGTCGAGGGTCCGCACGGGCTTGACCTTGCGCCAGGCCCCTCCCCGGCGGCCGGCCTCGTAGGGCGAGGCCAGGTCCTTCACCACCACGCCTTCGTGGCCGGCGGCGAGCGAGGCAGCCAGGAACGCCTCGGCCACAGCCGGATCGTCGGTGCGCACCGACGGGATCAGCCACCCGGCCGCCACCTCGGCCAGCGCGGCAGCCCGGGTGCTGAGCGGCTCGTCGACCAGGTCGACACCGTCGCGGTGGAGGCAGTCGAAGAACCGCACGGTCAGGGCCCGGGCGCCTCCCCCGGGTGCCGAGAGCCCCGGAGCGGCTGGATCAGGCGAGACGGCTTCGTCGAGCGGTGAGGACGGACGCACCCCCGGGGCGGCCACCGGGATGGACGATCTGGCGTCGGGCTCGGCGGTTCGGCGGCCGAAGCGGGACATGGTGTCCTGGAAGACCTGCGGGCGGTCGTCGTCGCCCAGGCCGATGACCTCGCCGTCGAGGACCACCGAGGTGCAGGGCAGGGCCCGCACCAGGTCGGCCACCGCCGCCAGCCGGGCGGTGACGTCGTTGCCGTTGCGGGTGAACAGCCGGACGTCGGGGCCCGAGCGGTGGGCCTGGAGGCGGGCGCCGTCCAGCTTCTGCTCCACCGAGGCCGGGGCGCAGACGGGGAGGGCGGCGGCCACGGTGTCGCCGGGGGCGGCCAGCATGGGCTGCACGAACCGGCCGACCTGCAGACCCACCCCGGCCAGCCCGGCGGCGCCGTCGGCCAGGGCGATGGTGGCCACCGACGGCAGGTCACCGGCCAGCATGGCCGCCCGGCGCACCAGGGCCAGCGGCACCCCGGCGGCCCTGGCCACGGCATCGGCCACCACGCCGGCCAGGGCACCCTGGCGCAGCTCGCCCAGCAGGAGCCGGCCGAGGAAGGTCTGCTCGGCGGCGGTGGCCGCCCGCCACAGGGCGGCGAGACGGGAGGCCCGCACCGCCTGGGAGCCCGGGCCGGCCATGGCCGCCAGGTCGTCGAGGGCCAGGTCGAGGCCGGCCACGGTCAGTGAGGGGGTGTCGGCCGGGGGCACGTCGAGGCCCCGCACGGTGGCCCAGCCCACCCCGATCCGGCCCTGGCGCACCTCGCCGGTGAGGGCGGCGACCACCACCGCCACCTCGTCGGGGTCGAGGCGTCGCAGGAGCTCGGCCAGCGCCGCCACCTTGGCCGAGCGGCTGGAGGTGGCGGTGACCGCCACGGAGGTGGCCACGACCTCGCAGAGCAGCACGGCCGCCATTCGTAGCGGAACGGAGCGGCCGAGGTTCCCTGTCGGCCTGCCCGGGTACTGCTCGCCCCATGGGTGAGACCGCAGGACACATCAAGAAGGTGCTCGGCAACGTCACCGAGGACCGCGAGGTCGAGGCCGAGGGCCGGGCCGAGGAGCAGCAGGGCCAAAAGCCCAGCCACGCGTCGGTCGACGAGATGGAGGACGACGTCCAGGAGGCCCGGGGCGAGAAGCACCAGGGCCCGAGCGGGCACGCCCCGACCTGAGAACCCCGGTTCTGCCGGCAGCACGTGTGGCCCAGCGGAGGCATACGCCCGGCAGAACCCGGCCTGGCGTAGCAAGGTGGGCGGGTGGAACGAAGCGTCCTGGTGGGCGCGGCCTGGCTGCGGTGGGTGGTGCTGGGCTTCGCCGTGGCCGTCACCATCGGCAACCGGGCCCGCCTCGCCCACCCGGCGCTGGCCTTCGGGCTGCTGGGGGCGGTGGCGGTGTGGGCCGGCATCGCCCATGGGCTGGCCCTCGGGGTCCGGTGGCGCCAGGCCCTGCGGGTCGAGGCCGTGGCCGCCGAGTTGGTCCTGGTCGCCGCCCTCGTCGCCGCCGACGGGATCGTCCTGCAGAGCCGGGCCACCGGCCAGCACCTGTCGGGCGCCGTCCCGATCGCCGTGCTGCTGGTGGCCGGCGCCGCCCTGGGCCCGTGGTGGGCCGCCGGGGTCGGCCTGGTGCTCGGCCTGGCCCGCCTTAGCGCCCCGCTGATCGCCGGCCTGCCCGAGGGGCGGGAGGGCCGGGAGCTGCTGGCCGCGCTGTCGGCGGTCGTGGTGTGGATCGTGGTGGGGGCGGTGACGGGCGGCACCTGCCGGCTGCTGGGCCGGGCCCAGGACGACCTGGCCGAGGCCCGGGCCCGGGAGCGGGTGGCCGCCGACCTGCACGACACCGTGCTGCAGGCCCTGGCCGTGGTCGAGCGGCGCACCACCGACCCCGAGGTGGCCCAGGTGGCCCGCTCGGCCGAGCGCGACCTGCGCCTCTACCTCTTCGGCGACGACCGGGACCCGGGCACCCTGCCCGCCGCGCTGCGGGCTGCGGCGGTGGCGGTCGAGGAGCGGTGGGGCGACCTGCAGGTGTCGGTCACCGTCACCCCCGACGCCGACGCCGGCCCCCACACCCTCCGGGCCGTGGCCGCCGCGGTCGGCGAGGCCCTCACCAACGCGGCCAAGCACGGCGGCGCCCGCAGCGCGGTAGTGCTGGCCGACCTCGACGACGCCACCGACGGCCTGCTCGTCACCGTGCGCGACGACGGGTGCGGGTTCGACCCCACCCTGGTGCCGGCGGGCCACGGCCTCACCGGCAGCGTGCACGGCCGGGCCCGCGAGCTGGGCGGGGCGGCCGAGGTCGTCACCTCGGTCGGCGACGGCTGCGAGGTCCGCGTGTGCATCCCCCACCCCGCCAACCTTCGCTGAGACCTGGAAGGGTTGCGCCGTGACCGAGATCGTGCACACCACCACCGTGGTCATCGCGGATGACCACCCCACGGTGCGGGCCGGGGTGCGGGCCGACCTGGGTGACCCGCTGCGAGTGGTGGCCGAGGCAGGCGACGCGGCCGAGGCCATCGCCGCCATCGAGCAGCACCGGCCCAAGCTGGTCGTCTGCGACCTGCGCATGCCCGAGGGCGGCGGCCTGCGGGTGGTGAAGGAGGTGGCGGCCCGCTTCGCCGAGGAGGTGAAGGTGGTGATGTTCACCGTGTCCGAGGACGAGGCTGACCTCCTCGAGGCCGTGGCCTCGGGGGCCTTCGGCTACCTGACCAAGGACACCCCGGGGCCCGAGCTGCGGCGCCGCCTGCTGCTGGCCGCCGAGGGCGAGCCCCCCTTCTCCCCCAAGCTGGCCGCCCTGCTCCTCGGCGAGTTCCGCCGGGTGGCCCGCAAGGAGACCGGCCGCAACCCCCTGTCCGAGCGCGAGCGCGAGGTGCTGCAGCAGGTGGCCCGGGGATGCACCTACAAACAGGTCGGCGCCCAGCTGTTCATCTCGGAGAAGACGGTGGAGAACCACGTCCGCAACATCTTGAACAAGCTCCACCTCTCCCGCCGGGCCGAGCTGATCCGCTGGGCCGCCGACCACGGCATCTGAGCCCGAAGGCTAAGCGCCGCCTCGGCGGCTTGGATGGCGCTGAGGTTGACGTAGGCGGCGAGGAGGTAGAGGCCGACGCCGGTCCAGACCAGGACCAGGCGGGTGGCGGTGGCGGGGCGCTTGGCGAAGGACCAGGCCAGGCCGGCGAGGATGGCCACCTTGCCGGCGGCTGCCCCCCACGACCGGACGGCCACGGCCATGAGGGGGTTGCCCTCCTCGAGGCCGAGGCTCAGGAAGCGGCGGGTCAGGACGATGCCGATCACGTTGAGGGCGATGAGCAGGGCCAAGCCGATGTGCGAGGCCCGGTCGGCACCCTGCTGGGTGATCCCGACGCCGGGGGGGGTCTACGTCGATGCGCTCGATGACGGTGACGTCACGCGCTGCACCCGTGGCCGTGGTGTTCCTGCTCGCTGCCAGCTTCTGCCCCATCTGGACATTCCACCACGACCCGAGGAGCCGGGGACAGTCAGGGAACGGCGGTCCTGGTGATGTTCGTCACCTTGCAGGTGACCGGGCCGTTAGCGCTGGTGACCCCTTCGAGGTCCCACGTCGCGGTGCCGCCGGCGTCGACCTTGGCCACGGCGTCGGCGCCCTGACTCACCTCGTTCCCCGACGGGTCGAGGAACTGGACCCGGAAGGTGTAGCCGCTGTCCTTGGAGGTGGTGTTGCTGATGGTGCCGGAGGCGGTGGGCTTGCCGCCGTCGGGAGCGGCGTTGCAGGCGGTGACGACCACGTCGTCGCTCTCGCTGTTCGAGCTCCCGCCGCCACAGCCCATGAGGCCGATGCCCCCCAGAGCGGCAGCGGCGGTCAGGCGCAGGATCTTCGGCATGTGGGTCCCCCTGGTGTGTCGTGCTTTCCCCTGCCCTCAGGTTTCCCCGATGGGGGGCGGCCGAACCGAGTGCTCAGCGGCCGGCGGTCTCGTCGGCTTCGACAAGTCCGGCGGCGGCGGCCACCGCCGTGGCCACCTGGGCCGCCTTCTCGTAGACGGCCAGCAGCTGGGCCGCGGCCAGCTTCTCCTGCACGGTCAGCGGGACGGGGCCGAGCGAGCGCAGCAGGGCCGTCGGGTCCTGCGACGGGCGGATGAACGGGGCGATCGGCTCGTCCACCTCCGCTCCCCAGAACTTGGCGATGTCGGCCGCCGCGACCGAAGCCGGCTTCTTCCTCCGCCTCCCGCTCACGCCGCCGCCTCCTCGTCGGTGGAGCCGTCCTCGTCGGCCACCAGCTGGTCCGAGCGCAGGCCGAGCGCCGTGCGCAGTTGGTCGGCGGTCAGGTCGCCGAGGGACGACGAGGCCGGCAGCACCAGGTCGGCGACCCGGCGCTTGCCGGCCACGACCTCCTCGACCCGCTCGTCGATGGTGCCGGGGCACACCAAGCGCCGGGACACCACGGTGCGCTCCTGGCCGATGCGCCAGGCCCGGTCGCGGGCCTGGTCCTCGACGGCCGGGTTCCACCACCGGTCATAGAGCACCACGTGGCTGGCCTCGGTGAGGTTGAGCCCGGTGCCGCCGGCCTTCAGCGACAGCACCAGGATCCCCCCGCCGGGACGGGCCTTCCAATCCTCGATCAGCTTGTCGCGGGCGCCCCGGGCCAGGCCGCCGTGGTAGCAGCCCACCGGCTCTGCGTAGCGGTCGGCCAGGTGGCCGGCCAGCCGCTCGCCCCACGAGGCGAAGTGGGTGAAGACCAGCAGCTTCTCGCCGGCGGCCCGCACGGCGTCGGCCACCTGCTCGAGGCGGGTGAGCTTGCCCGAGCGGCCGGCGAGGGGGCGGTCGTCGTGGGTGTAGGCGGCCGGGTGGTCGCAGATCTGCTTGAGGGCGGTGATGGCCGCCAGCACCTGGCCGTTGCGCACCTTGGTGTCGCCGGTCGGAGGGTCGGCCACCAGCTTGTCGAGCACGGCCTGGTACAGGCCGATCTGCTCGGTGGTCATGGCGCAGCGCTCGAGCTCGTCGATCTTGTCGGGCAGCTCGGCGCCGATCTCCGGCTCGGACTTGGTGCG
>JBBPYZ010000182.1:0-10734 GCA_038199465.1 Acidimicrobiales bacterium
ATCGTCGAGCCGCCGAACACCGCGTGCTCGGCCACCAGCCGGCCCCCGTCGTCGCTGAGCCCGACGACGTTGGCCAGGACCGGAGCATCGAGGGCCACCGACAGGCGGCCGGCTATGTCGCGGCCCTCGTAGGTCTGGGGCAGGAGGATGGCCGTCGGCCGTCGCCCGCCCTCCCGGGCCGAGAGCGCGGCCGCGACGGCGGCGGCCACCGGGACCCCGGCCATGGCGTTGCCGGTGTCAACGGTCAGGACGGTGGTGGCGCCGTGGTCGCCGAGGGTGGCGGCGGCGCCGTTGGCGTCGCCGAAGGTGACAGCCTCGACGGTGGCGGCCAGGCTCCGGGCGCCGGCCAGCAACTCGAGGCCGTTAGTGGCGGCGCCGGTGGTGGCGGTGCCGCCGCCGGCCGGCTCGACCACCACCCAGATCCGCTCGACGGCCACTCAGATCACCTTCAGGCTCTCGAGGTAGGACACGATCCGAACGTGAGCCTGGCCGTCGTCTTCGACCAGGTCGCCGGCCGTGCGCTCGGCGGCGGCCACGACCGAGGTGATCTCCTGACGGGCCCCGGCGAACCCGACATCGCCGGGGTCGAGGCCGAGCTCGGCGAGGCCGATCACCTGGCAGGGCTTGTTCTTGGCGCCCATGATCGCCTTGAAGGCCGGGTAGCGGGGCTCGACCGCCCCGGCGGTGAGGGTGACCAGGGCCGGGAGGGTGGCCTGGACGTCGTCGTGGCCCTCGTCGGTCTGGCGCTCGACGGTCACCGTCAAACCGCCGACCGCCGACTCGCCGCAGGTCACCTTCTTGGCGAAGGTGATCGACGGCAGCCCGAGGATGGCCGCCACCTGGACGGGCGTGGTGCCCGTGTACCCGTCGGTCGACTCGGTGGCCGCCAGCACCAGGTCGATGCCTCCACCCGCCTCGCCGGCCCGGCGCACGGCGGCGGCCAGGACCTTGGCGGTGGACAGGGCGTCGGAGCCCCGGAGGGCCTCGTCGCTGACCACGATGGCGTCGTCGGCACCCATGGCCAGCGCCTCCCGCACGCCCTTGACCTCGCCGCCGGGGGCCATGGAGATGACGGTGATCGCCCCGCCGCCGGCCGACTGCACCAGCTGGAGGGCCATCTCCACGCCGTAGCTGTCGGAGTCGTCCATCACGAACTTCCCCTCGCGCACCAGCGTCCTGGTCACCGGGTCCAGCTTGCCGGGGGCGGCCGGATCCGGGATCTGCTTGACGCAGACGGCGACGTGCATGGCCGGCATCTTCCTCCAACCGGCGGGCAACCCGAGCCACGCACCCCCGGCTCGGGCGGTGGCGGTCGGGGGGTGTAGGTTCCGACGCCGTGGCCGAGCGGAGGGGCGCTGGCGAGGAGATCCGCCTCGAGGTCCCCACCACCCCCGACCTGCTGCGGCTGGTGCGGGTGGTCGCCTCGGGCCTGGCCAGCCGCCTGGGCTTCCCGATCGACGCCGTCGAGGACGTCCGCCTGGCGGTCGACGAGCTGTGCTGGACGGTGGCGTTGCAAGCGGAGCTCACCTCCACGCTGGCCGTGCGCTTTGTCGTCCTCGACGCCGCCTTCACCGTCGAGGCCCGGCTGCGGCCCGCCCCGGCCGACGCCGCCGGCTCCACGCTGTCCGCCCTGTCCGAGCGGATCCTCGACACCCTCGTCGATGACTACGCGCTGCTGGCCCCCTCCGACGGGCAGGGCGCCGGCTTCCGCATGCGGACCAAGCAGGGCTGATGGCGCTCGACGCGGCCCGCCGCGAGGAGCTCCGCCGGCTCCTCGACGTCTACGTCCAGACCCGCAGCCAGGAGGCGGCGGCCCGGCTGATCGAGGGGCACCTGCCCCTGGCCCGCCACCTGGCCCGCCGGTTCGCCGACCGGGGCCAGCCCCTCGACGACTTGGTCCAGGTCGCCTCAATCGGCCTGCTGAAGGCGGTCGAGCGGTTCGACGCCGAGCGGGGCGTCGAGTTCGCCACCTACGCCGCCCACACCCGCCTGGGCGAGCTCAAGCGCCCCTTCCGCGACGCGGGCTGGGCCGTGCGGGCCCCGCGCCGACTCCAGGAGCTGTACCTCGAGCTGACCCGGCTGGTCGACGAGTTGAGCCAGAGCCTGGGCCGTTCGCCCACCGTGGCCGAGCTGGCCTCCTCGGCCGGGGTCACCGAGGAGGAGGTGCTCGAGGCGCTGGAGGCGGGCCAGGCCTACCGCTCGTCGTCCCTCGACGCCCCCGCCCCCGGTGCCGACGGCGACGCCAGCGTGGCCTCGACGTTGGGCGAGGTCGACGTGGCCATGGCCACCGCCGAGCAGCGGGCCGAGCTGACCGGGCTGCTCGACCGGCTGGCGGCCCGGGAGCGGCGCATCGTGCACCTGCGGTTCTGGGAGGACCGGACCCAGGCCGAGATCGCCACCGAGCTCGGGATCAGCCAGATGCACGTCTCCCGCCTCCTGGCCAAGAGCCTGGCCGCCCTCCGTGAGGTCCCGGCCTGAGTGGCCCGTCTGCTGCTGATCGGGAACCCCTCGGCGTCCTCGGTCACTCCGCGGGCCAAGGTCGTCATAGCCAAGGCGCTCGGAGCCGATCACGACGTCACCGTGGCTGCCACCAGCCGCCGGGGCCACGCCACCCGGCTGGCCCAGGGTGCGGTGGCCGACGGCTATGAGGTGGTGGTCGCCCTCGGCGGCGACGGCACCCTCAACGAGGTGGCCAACGGCATGGCCGGCAGCGACGTGACCCTCGGGGTGCTGCCCGGCGGCTCGACCAACGTCTTCGCCCGCACCATCGGCATGGCCAACAACCCGATCGAGGCCACTGGTGAGCTGCTGAGCGCCCTCGAGGCCGGCTCCACCCGGCGCATCGGTCTCGGCACGGTGAACGGCCGCTACTTCTTGTTCCACGTGGGAATGGGCCTTGACGCCGAGGTCGTGCGCCTGGTGGAGCGACGGGGACAGCTCAAGCGGTGGGCCGGCCACCCGCTGTTCGCCTGGTGCGGGCTGCAGGCCTGGGTGCGCACCTACGAGCGCAGCCGACCCCGCTTCGCCGTCCGCCACCCCGACGGCACCGTGGTCGACGACGCCCTGTTCGCACTGTGCCAGAACTCCAACCCCTACACCTTCCTCGGCAACCGACCCCTCGACACCAACCCCAACGCCGACCTCGACCGCCCCCTGGCCATGCTCAGCTTCCGCGACCTCGACCTGCTGCCGACGCTGCGCTACCTCACCGAATCGCTCCTCGGCGGCGACCGCCTGGTGCGCGACGGCCGGGTCGTCGAGCGCCACGACCTTGAGCGCCTGACCGTGACCGGCCACGGGCCGTTCCCCTACCAGGTCGACGGCGATCACCTCGGTGACGCCGACCGCCTGGAGCTGGCGTGGGTTTCCGACGTGCTCACCCTGGCCGTTCCCCGGCCCCCAGGTCCGTCGGGCTGAACATCCGCCAAATCGACCGTTGCCATCGGGGAAGGGGCTGGCTAACATGCGTAGCGGAGGTTTTGGCCTCCTCAGCATGAGTCGGGGGGCTCATGTGAACGCTTTCACACTCTTGTCCGACACCCTTGTGCCCCTCGGAGGCCGACATGACCTTGACCTGGCACCGCTCGATCGACTGGGACGTCGCCGATTGGCGCACCCGGGCCGCTTGCCGTGACACCGACCCCGACCTGTTCTTCCCCATCGGGACGACCGGCGTGGCCCTGGAACAGATCGAGTCGGCCAAGACCGTCTGCCGCATGTGCGAGGCCCAGCCCCAGTGCCTGGAGTTCGCCCTGTCGACGAACCAGGAGTCGGGCGTGTGGGGGGCGACCTCTGAGGAGGAGCGGCGCAAGCTGCGCAAGGCGTGGCTGGCCCACCAGCGCACCACCCGCGCCACGGCCTAGGAGTGTGCTGAAGTAGAGCGAGGCGTGCGCCGCGACACCAGGCCTGACCTGCGGTGACGCGATCGCTCACGGCAGCCGAGCCGAGTATTTCAGCATGCTCCTAGGAGGCTCTCTCCTCCAGCCCTCAGCCGGGCAGGATCTCGGGGGGCGGGACGGGGACGTCGATCACCACCCGCGTACCCCGGGCGTTGCTCAGGCTGATCGTGCCGCCCATCTGGGTGGTCACCAGGTCGCGGGCGATCGACAGGCCCAGGCTGCGGGTGCGGTCGATGGTGAACCCGACCGGAAGGCCCCGGCCGTCGTCGTGGACCACCACCTGCAGGCGGTTCCCGTCGTTGGCCAGCTCGATGCCCACGTGGCCGCCGGCCGAACCGTCGGGGTAGCCGTGCTCCACGGCGTTCTGCAGCAGCTCGCTGAGCACCACCGACAGCGGCGTGGCCAGCGTGGCCGGCAGCTCGCCGGCGGCCCCGGCGACGCTGAAGCGGACCGGGGCTTCGGGGGTGAGGGTGGCGTCCTCGGCCATTCGGACGAGGAAGCCGACGATCTGGTCGAACGGCACCTGCTCGCCCGCCTCCCGGCTGAGGATCTCGTGCACCAGGGCGATCGAGCGGATGCGCCGCTCGGCCTCGGTCAGGGCCTCCCGGCCCTCGCCCGGCGGGAGGCGCCGCCCCTGCAGGCGCAGGAGCGACCCGATGGTCTGCAGGTTGTTCTTGACCCGGTGGTGCACCTCGCGGATGGCGGCGTCTTTGGAGAGCAGCTCACGATCCCGGCGGCGCACGTCGCTGACGTCGCGCAGCAGGACGATCGCGCCCTTGACCCGGGGGGGCTCGTCGGCGCCCGCCCGCCCGTCGAGCAGGGGCAGGACCCGCAGCAGCACGATGACGTCGGGGCGCCGCTCCAGCTCCTCGGTGACCGGGAGGGCGGCGTCCCACGCCTCGTCGATGGCGTTGGTGCCGAGGCCGACCTCGTCGAGCCGGGCCCCCTGGGCGTTGGTGTAGATGCTCATCCGGTGCAGGTGGTTGACGGCGTTGGGTGAGGCGTAGACGACCCGGGCGGCCTCGTCGAGCAGGAGCACGCCGTCGCCCACCCGGGGCGACTCGGCCGTCGTCCCCTCGTCGACGGGATAGGGGAACGAGCCGGCGACGAGCATGCGGGCGAACCGCTCGAAGACCTCGATGTAGGAGCGCTCCAGCTCGCCCTGCCGGCGGCCGACGGTCATGGCCGCCTCGCGGGTGAGCACGGCGACGACACGGCCGAGGTGGCGGATCGGGATGCACTGCAGGCGGGCGGGCTCACCGCCCCGGCTCGGGACGGCAACCTCGCCGTCCATGATCTCGCCGGCGCGGAAGGCCCGGGCCACCAGGGGCCTCTCGGCCTCGTCGATGATGCGGCCGACCAGATCGTCGGTGTGCAGGGTCTGGCTGGTCGTGGGCCGGACCTGGCCGAGAACTATGTATCTCCCGCCGCCGGCCCCCCCATCGCCGGCCCCCCCATCGCCGGCCCCCCCATCGCCGCCGGCCACAGGCACGAACAGGAGCAGGTCGGCGAAGCAGAGGTCGGCGAGGATCCCCCAGGTGGACACCAGGCGCGTGAGGTGGACGAGCTGGTCGGCCTCCAGCCGGGTGTGGAGCCGGGCCAGCTCGGGCAGGGTGGCCACGCCGGCTACCCGCGGGCTGCGTGCATGCGCTGCAGCGCCTCCCGGCCGGCCGGCCCGAGGCGGTTCCACAGCTCAGGCAGCACGCCGGCCCGCTCGAGCAGGGGGAACAGCACGTTCGGGGGGGCGTGCTCGCCCTGGTCGAGGCAGACCACCAGCACGGCCAGGGCCTGGTCGCTACCCTCGGCCAAGGCCACGCTGGCCTCGGCCAGGCGGCCGACGGGCCGGTGATCCGAGTGGTGGCGCTCGGGGCGCAGGCCGAGGGCGGCCCGGGCGGCGGCGACGTCGCCCCGGGCCAGCTCGGCCCAGGCCAGCGTCTCGGCGGCGATCTCCTTGAGGTCACTCGAGGCCCGCCCGGCCAGCACCTGGCGGGCCCCATCGGCGGCGACCGCCGGGCGCCCTTCGAACAGAGCCTCGTAGGCCTCGCGCAGCTCGTCGCGCCGGGGCTCCTCGCGGTGGCGCTTCAGCTCCTGGTAGTTCTGCGCCGCGAACATCACCCCGAACAACCCGGCGAACAGCGCCCCGAACCGCAGGGCCACCAGCGCCAGCACGGCGGCGAAGCCGATGGAGATGTACCGGGCCACCTGCTCGCCCGACGGCCCCTGCACCCCGCGCAGGAAGGCGGCCACCGCCGCACCCCCGTCGAGGGGGAGGATGGGCAGGAGGTTCAAGATGCCGAAGCCGAAGGTGGCGAAAAGGCCGTCACGGAACGCGACCTGGGCCAGGGAGCCCGAGGCAGGCGTACCGGCGGTGAGCCCCCCGAGCAGGATGATGCCGCCCAGCCCGAACCCGGCGACGGGGCCGGCCAGGCTGGTGGTGAGGCTGGCCCAGGGGCCGAGCCCGCCCTCCGCCGAGGTGACCCCGCCGAAGCCGTACAGCAGCACCGACGGCTTGCGCCCGAAGGCCAAAAAGGCGACGGCGTGGCCGAGCTCGTGGACCAGGATGCAAAACGCGGCCACGAAGACCCAGACCAGGATCTCGTTGAGCGTGACCCCCGGCCGGTACCCGATGAGAGCCAGGATCACGAACAGGGAGGGGTCGAGCCGGATGGGGACGGGGCCGAGGCGACCGAGGCTGACCCCCTGACCGAGGCCGGCCATCAGCCTGCGCCCCCCGCGTGGCTGCTCTGCGGGCCGGCGGCCGGTATCCCCTCGCTGAGGTCGGGCCGCAGGCGGGTGGCGAACCACGCCGCCACCTCGTTCCGCAGCGACGCCTGGTCCACGGCGTGCAACGTAGCGGGGACCCAGCCCGTACCCCCTCGGCATGAACGGTTCCCTATCCTCGGGGACGGTGAACGACGTCGAGCTGGTCGAGGCCACCCGTCGGGGTGAGGTGCACGCCGTCACGGTGCTGTTCGACCGCTTCGCCGAGCAGGTCCACGACCTCGCCTTCGCCGTGCTCCGGAGCCGGCTCCTGGCCGCCGAGGTCCTCGAGGCCACCTTCGAGGATGCCCTGGAGCGGCTGCCCGGGCTGCAGGAGGACCACCGCCTGGCCGTGTGGCTGCTCGCCGTCACCCGCCGGAACGCCGTGCTGCGGGCCGGGCCGACCTCGGGCCCCGACCGCCGACCCACCCTCGACGGCCACGATGCCGAGCGCAACCGGCTGATCACCCTGGTGTGGGAGGCGGTGGCCGACCTGCCCATGCGGGACCGGACGCTCCTCGACCTGGCGCTGCGCCACGGGGTCGCCGGCCAGGACCTGGCCGACGCCCTCGGCGTCGGCCCGGCCCAGGCCCACCAGATGGAGCTCGGCATGCGCAACCAGATCGAGGCGGGCCTGGTGGGCTACCTGGTGGACCGGGCCACCGAGGGGCGGTGCCCGGCGCTCACCAAGGCGCTAAAGGGATGGGACGGCCGCTTCACCACCGAGGGCTCGGTGCTCATCTCGGACCACGTCGAGCTGTGCCCCGACTGCAGCCAGTTCCGCCGCGAGGTGCCCTCGCCGCTCACCCTGTACGCCGAGGCCCCGGCCCCCCCCGTCCCCTCCTCGGTGCGGCGCCCCGGCCGCACCCGGATCGTCCTGCGCGTCCACGAGGGCGCCGGGGCTGAGGCCGCATCGCCCGACTTCGGGTGGCCGCCATGACCGAAGGCCCCGACCTCGAGCCGTGGCTGGCCAACGGGTTCCCGCCGCCCAGCTTCGTCGTCGAGACCGAGCGCGTCGCCGTCGGCGGCGCCGGTCCGCCGCTCCAGAACCGGCTGCTGGTCGGTGGCGCCATCCTGGGCGCCGTCCTCCTCATCACCGGCCTGATCCTGATGGTCCGCAGCGGCGGCGGCGGCGAGACGGCCCTCAACACCGCACCCGACACCCCCACCTCCAGCATCCCGGTGGTGACGTTCCCCCCCGGCACGGTGTTCGAGCCGAGCTTCCTCATCCCCGAGGAGACCCTGCCGACCCTCCCCCCTGCGGCCCAGACCCCGATCTTCCCGATCACCCCGGCCCCGGGACCTGGTCCTGGCACCACCCAGCGGCCGAAAACCACAAAGAAGCCGGGCGGCCCGCCGAGCGTCCCAGACACCACCACGACCGCATCGACCTCGACCTCGACCTCGACCAGCACGACGACAGCGGCCCTTCGCCCGGAGATCAAGAGGGTGGGAACGGCCTCGTCCTACGTCGAGCCGTCTACCCCCGGCGACCGATGCTCGGGAGGTCTGGTGCGGGCTACGGTCACCGACGCGACGTTCATAAGGCGGGTACTCCTCACCGTCGTCGTCAACGACAGCGTGGTCTCGGAGAAGGAGATGAATCCGGATAACGAACTGAACACCAGATCAGGGGACTGGACGTTTCCCCTGTCACCAATCACGACCCCTACAACCGTGGGGGTGCGGCTTATCCTGAAGGCCACGAACCAGGCTGAGCTGTCACGTACCGAGGAGGAGTTCTTCCGCTGTCCTGAAGGAAATGCCGCGATCTCGGCAGGAGCGAGGGCCACCGACCCCTGAACCTCAGCCGAGCAGCGCCTCACCCAGTCTGAGCAGCCCAGTCAGGTCGTGGATGTCCTGGTCGAAGGCCGGCACGGTGACCAGCACCTCGGAGCGGTTGGCGAGCTCGGCCTTCTGCTCGGCCTCGCGCCGGGCCACCACCTGGTAGTTCAGGAAGGCGTCGGCCACCTCGCACAGCACCCGCTGGACCTGGGCGGGCTCAGCGTCGGCGTCGAGCCCGAGAGCCTCCACCGCCGGACCGACCCGCTCACGCATCCGCTCGGCCAGGCGGGCGGGGGCCTCGGCCAGCAGCCACGAGGGCAGGGCCTTGTTCAGCACCACGGCCCCCAGGTGGAAGCCCATCTGCTCGAGGCTGGTGAGGAAGAACTCGGCCTCGTGGACGGGCGCCGCCTCGAGTGTGGTGACCACCACGAAGGTGGTGCGCCGCTCGTGGAGCACCCGCTCGACGGCCCGGGCCCGCTGCACGAACCCCGGCCCCATCCGCTCGAACAGCGTGAAGAACTCGCCGATGTCGGACAGGAACTGGCTGCCGAGCACCCGGTCGGCCACCGAGTAGAAGGGCCGGGTGGCGGCCGAGACCAGGCGGTTGCGGGAGGGGGCGGCCAGGATCTTGAGGAACCGGCTGGAGAAGAAGTCGGCCATGCGCGACGGCGCCTCGAGGAAGTCGAGGGCGTTGCGGGTCGGTGGGGTGTCGACCACGATGAGGTCGTAGCGGCCGGACTGGTGCAGCTCGTACAGGCGCTCCATGGCGATGTACTCGTGGCTCTGCACGAAACGGCCGCTGATGTTGGCGTAGAGCTTGTTGGCCAGGATCTGCTGGGCGGTGCGGGCGTCGGGGGCGTGGCGGCGCACCAGCTGGTCCCAGCTCTGCTTGGTGTCGAGCATGGCCGCCCACAGCTCGCCGCGGGGTTGGGTGCCGGCGGCCCGGAAGGCCTGGGCGGAGACCAGCGTCGGCTCGTTGCCGAAGCCCTCCAGTCCGAGGGCGGTGGCGAGGCGCTTGGCCGGGTCGACGGTGAGCACCAGAACCCGGCCCCCGAGGCGGGTGGCGGCCATGGCGGCGGCGGCCGCCGCCGTGGTGGTCTTGCCCACCCCGCCCGAGCCGCAGGTGATCACGATCTCCTTGGACGCCAGGAGCGCCTCGAGCCGCCCCGCCGGCTCCGGCCTCGTCACGTACCCAGCTCCGCGGCCAGCGCCTCGGCAACCACCCGGGTGGCCCGCAGGCCGTGGTCCTTCAAGAACAGGTAGGGCACATAGAGCAGGGGGACGGAGGGGTCGATGCCTTCGCGGAGGTGGTCGAGGTGCACGGCCCGGGTGCGGCGCAGGCGCACCGCCAGGCCCGCGGCTTCCAGGAGCGGGGCGGCGTCACCGCCGACGGCCTCCGAGAGGTGGTCGGGCTGGGCGGCCAGGTGGTCGAACACCTGCTCCTCGCCCCGGCCGAACAGCTCGGGCAGGACCCGGTTGACCACCACCGCAGCCAGTTCGACGTTGGTCTCGGCCCGCACCCGGTGCGACAGCTCGATGGTCTCGGCCACCGGCATCTCCTCGGGGGTGGCCACGATCACCAGCCCGGTGCGGGCCGGGTCGCCCAGGATGTCGAGCATCCACTGGGTCTGGCTGCGGATGAGGCCGACCTGGACCAGCTCGTTGATGGCCTGGGGCGAGGCCAGCTGGCCGATGATGTGGCCGGTGGGCGAGGCGTCGACCACCACCAGGTCGTAGTGGCGCTGCTTCACCTCCCAGCAGAACTTGCCGATCGTGACGATCTCCTTCACCCCGGGACCGGCCACGGCGATGAACTCGAACATCCGGGCGATGGGCCCGATGCGGGCCACCAGCGGCACCTTCATCTGCAGCGACAGGTACTGCTTCAGGCTGGCCTCGGTGTCCATGGCCATGGCCCAAAGGCCCGGGGAGACCTCACGCTCGTCGAAGCGGAGGGGGCTGGTCTCATAGAAGTCGGCCAGGTTGCCCTTGGGGTCGACCTCGCACACCAGCACCCGCTTGCCCTGCTCGGCGGCGGAGAGGGCCAGCGCGGCGGCGACGGTCGAGCGGCCGACGCCGCCCTTGCCGGAGACGAAGAGCAGCCGGCGATCGCGGAGGGGCGTCGTCGCCGCCACCGTGGGGCTTCGGCTCAGCCCAGCCCGAAGCCGACGCGGCGGTGGTCGTCGGCGGAGCCGAGCTCGACGTAGGCGACCTTCTCGGTGGGGACACCGACCCGGCGGCCCTTCTTGTCGGTGAGCCACAGGATGCCGCCAGCGGCCAGCTTGGCTTC
>JBBPYZ010000183.1:0-5647 GCA_038199465.1 Acidimicrobiales bacterium
CAACCGCTGGCGCACCGCCTCGTCCGACCACCCCTCCACCGCCGCGGTCGGCAGGCTCGAACACATGTTCGTAGCCTAGCGCCGGCATGGCCCGGCCGCAACCCTTTTCAAGGGTTTTCTGCGTTCCATCGAGTCCGGGGCAAGTTGCTCAGCTCTGGGCCAGGAGTGCCTCGGGTCGAAGGGAGAAGGGGCTTTCCGAGGAACGCCATGTTCCCCGGCAGGAACCTGCGCCGCTAGGGAGGCGGGGCCAGCTCGGCCAGGAGGTCAACCCGCAGCTGGGCGATGGCCAGGGGGCGGCGCAGCTCGGACTGGAGCCTGCGGTCGGCCTGTCCGGCCTGGGCCATCTGGGCGGCGAAGCCGGGCAGCGTGGGGAGGCCGGCCCGCTCGGCGGCCAGCACCAGCACCGGGCGGGCGAGGCGGGCCTGGAGGGGAAGGGCCAGCACCAGTGCCGCCGCCCTTCCTGCGGCCACCTGCACCAGCGCCGCCGGCCACGGGCGGGGCACCTCGGCGGCGAGGGGCAGCAGTCGGGCCGCCCCACCCGGGGGCATGGCCTGGAGGGCCCGGGCCAGCCACCCGGCCCGCGCTGCGGGTTCCAGCACGCGCAGGAGGGCGGCTGGGTCGGGCAGCACCGATGCGTCGAGGAGGGCGACCGCCCAGTCGGGGCGGTGCTGGCGGCCGGTCGCCTGGGACCAGCCCTGGAGCATGGCCTGACCATGGTCGGCGCCCGAGGCCGAGCGCACGGCCTCGGCGGCAGGTCCCCAGGCGTCGAGCGGCGCCGACGCCACCACCTGGGCCAGCCAGCCGGCTCGCTCGCCTCCGGCACCCCGGCGAGCGGGCGTGATGCCGTCGGCCACCCAGTCCTCGGGCAGCTGGTCGGGGAGGCGCACCGCCCACCGGGCTCCCACCTGGACGTGAGCCAGGGCCCGGTCCCGCATCCGCAGGGCCAGGCGGGACGACGGGAGGCGGGCCAGTGCGGCGGTCGCGGCCCGGCGCACGTCCTTGGCCCGGTCGAGGCGGGCCCGCTCCTCCAGGAACGGCTCGTCATCCATCGACAGGCCGACGGCGAGGAGGTCGACGAAGGCGGCCCGGTCGTCGGCCCGGTCGGTGCGCCACGTCGCCTCGACCAGGGCGCGGCCCAGCACCGGGTCCACCGCCCGCACGGCCGCCAGCAGCGCCCGCCGCTCCCCCGCAGTGCCCTCGGCCCACGCCGCCGCCGGGTCGTCGGGCACCCCGCCGGCCACCGGGCCCCCGGCCCAGGCCCACTCGGCCCGCTGGCCGGCCAACCACCGACCCCGCTCCCCCAGCGCCGCCAGCACCGCCGGCCGCAGCGACCGGTCGGCGGTGGCCACGTCCAGGGCCGACGGCAGGAGCGCCGACGGCACCCGCATCCCCCGGTCGGCGCACACCTCGAGCCACTCGGGCAGCAGCTGGCGCCAGGTGCCCCCGAGCAGGGCGGCCCGGGTGCGGGCCGCCTCCTGCCCCGGCTCGGGCCGGTCGACCGGCGGGGCGGGCGGCGGGGCTTCGACCCCCGGACGCTCGGCCCGGCGCCCCGCACGACGTGCCGTGGCCAGGGTGCCGGCACAGGCGAGGAGGGCACGCTCGGCCGGCCGTTCGGGGTCGGCGACCATGACGTCGACCAGCGCATCGACCGCGCCGGGGCCGCCGACGGCAGCCGGTCGTCCCGTGCGCTCGGTCCCGAGGAGCGCAGCCTTCACCAGAGCCGGCCACGCCCCGGTCACGGAGGTCCCTGATCTGCGCAGGCGGTTCGGCCCGAGCCGGTCTGTGCCTGCCCGCGACCGCCTCGGTTCGACGCTCGCAGCGGGCGGGTCACACCGCCCCGGTCAGCGGCCACAGGCGGCCCTCGGCGAAGCAGGCCAGGGGGCTGAGGCGGTCGCCGTCCCACCCGCCGACCACCACCACCGGGTGGCCGCCCGAGATGGCGAGCAGGTCCCATGCCGGGGCACCGAGCGGCAGGCCGTCGCCCCGGTCGTCCACCACCAGCCACCGGTCGCCGTCGACGACGGGTACCACCGGCCCGAGGCACACCGGGGACTGGGACAGCCACGGGCTGGCGGCGAGGACCAGGGCGTCGGCAGCCAGGGCGTCGGCCACCGGGCAGCCCTCGAGGTCCAGGATCGGGACAGCCTCCCCGTGCCGCTCCCCCACCAGGCTGCGTTGGCCCAGGGCGCCTGGGTAGCGGTGCACGTCGGCCTCAAAGGTGGTGCCCACATCCACCTCGGCATCAAAGGCCGCGCCGCTCGGGCCGGTGTCGAGGAGCAGGGCCCAGCCGCCCACCGTCAGGCCCCGCAGCCACACCCGCCGGGTGGCGAGCACCCCGTCGTCGCTGATGACAGCGGCGAGCGCGTCCCACCGGTCCCGCACCGGGGGGCGGGCCAGGACCTCGGCCCTGGTGGTGGGGAAGCCGACCTGGGTGCGCACCTCGGTGGCCAGGTCCGGAGGGAGGTCGGCCAGGTGGCGCCAGCCCTCGAGCACCAGGTGGAGGCGGCCCAACTGGGCCAGGAGGCGGTCGGGCCAGCCCGGGCCGGAGTGGGCCGCCCGCCCCAGGGCCCGCACCCGGCCGGCCAGCCCTGGCGCCTGGGCGTCGACCAGGCGGGCGCCGGCATCGTCCCAGCTGCTCCACGAGCGGGTCTGGGCCGCGGCCAGGCCGCCCCGCACCAGGTCGTCCAGCCAGCGCTCGAGGTCGGCGATGCCGGCGTCGACGTTGGCCCGGCGTCGGGCTCGGCGGCGCTCCTGGGCGACCGGGTCGGCCACCTGCCCGGTGACGGCCCGCTCGCTGCGGGCCGCGACCTTGGTCGTCCGCTGGTCGCAATCCTCCAGCCACGCGGCCACCTCGAGCGGCCGAGGACCGGCGGCCACCGGGCCGCGGGCGACGAGCAGGAGGAGGCCGAGGGCGTGCTTACACGGTTGCTTGCGGGAGGGGCACGAGCAGGTCCACGCCGGCTCGCCGGCCAGGTCGAGGGCCACCTGGTAGGGCTCCCGCCGAGAGCCTCGGACCCGCCCCCACGCCGCCTCGCCGTCGTGGCCGGCGCCGTCCCACAGGCCGGGCACGGCCAGCCCTCGGGCCGCCTGGCGGCTGGCATCGTCGGGCGCCAGCGCCAGGACGGCCGCCTCGTCCAGATCCATCAGCGGTCAGGTTGCCAGGGCGGGACAGGCCGTGGTGCTGCGCCGACCCTCATCCCGTGGGGTCGACCGGTCCGACGCCGGCGCCGAGATCGACGCCGTGCTCGATGGCCCGGGTGACGAACGCCTTGGCCCCCTCCACCGCCTGGGTCAGCGGCTCGCCCCGGGCCAGGCGGGCGGCGACCGCGGCCGACAGCGTGCAGCCCGTGCCGTGGGTGTGGCGGCCGGGCACCCGGGGACCGTCGAGCCACACGGGACCGGCGCCGGGCACCAGGAGACAGTCGGGCGAGCGGTCGCCGTCGAGGTGCCCGCCCTTCCCCAGCACGGCCCCGGCGCCGGCGGCCAGCAGCACCCGGGCGGCCTCGGCCATGGCCCTGGTGGTGTCCACCGGGAAGCCGACCAGGGCCGCCGCCTCGGGAAGGTTGGGGGTCACCAGGGCAGCCAGCGGCACGAGGTGCTGGCGCAGGGCACCGACGGCGTCGTCGGCCAGCAGGGTGTCGCCGTGCTTGGAGATGAACACGGTGTCAACCACCAGCGGCACCCCGGACAGGTGGTCGGCCACCGCCGCGGCCACGGCCGCCACCAGCTCGGCCGACGCCAGCATCCCCGTCTTGGCCGCCTGCACCCCGATGTCGGTGGCCACGCTGGCCACCTGGGCCCGAACCAGGGCGGCCGGCACCATCTCGAAGGCCTGCACGCCGAGGGTGTTCTGGGCGGTGACGGCCACCACCGCGGCGGTGCCCCACACCCCGTGGGCCTCGAAGGTCTTGAGGTCGGCGAAGACGCCGGCGCCGCCTCCCGAGTCGGTGCCGGCGATGGTGAGGGCGACGGGGCGGCGAGCACGGGCCACGCCCCCAGTCTCGTCCAGCAGCTCGGCTCGCACGTCCCCGGCTACAGGGGATGCTCCCAGCCACCGGCCACCCCGAGCGGCGCGCCACCCAGGGTGCGCTCGTCGGGATCGGCCGTACAGGTGCCGACCCGGATCCCGGGGACGTCGCCGTCGGGGCAGGTGAAGGCCAGGTGGTACTCGTCGCCGCCGTGCAGGGCCTCCTCAAGGATGGCGCCCTCGGCCACCGGGACGTGGTCGAGGCGCAGGCCCACGCCCGAGGCGACAGCCAGGTGGTCGAGGTCCTGAGCCAGGCCGTCGCTGATGTCGATGGCCGCGGTGGCGCCGGCGGCCCGGGCGGCGAGGGCGATCTCAACCGAGGGGGCGGGACGGGCGTACCAAGAGGTGGCGGCCGAGCGATGGGTGGGGTCGGCCCGCAGCTGGCGCAGGCCGGCGGCACCCCAGCCCAGGGGGCGGCTGACGTAGACCCCGTCGCCGGGTCGGGCGCCAGTGCGCAGCAGCGGCGCCTTGCCGTCCGGCAGGTGGCCCAGGGCGGTGACGGTGAGGACGAGGCCGGGGCCCGAGGCCAGGTCGCCGCCCACCACCGAGCAGGCCCAGCGGGCGGCGGCGGCCAGCAGCCCGTCGTAGAGCGCGGCCAGCTCGTCCTCGTCGGCGCCCACCACCGAGGCCACGCAGCACCACGGCACCGCCCCCATGGCGGCCACGTCGCTCACGTTGCGGGCCAGGGCCTTCCAGCCGGCGTCGGCCAGGCTGGTCAGCGACCGCAGGAAGTGGACGCCCTCGACAACAGGGTCCACCGCCACCACCAGCCCGCCGGTCAGCACGGCGGCGTCGTCACCGGCCCACACCTCCCCGTCCACCGGCGGGTCGAACCGGGCGACAAGCCCCCTGAGCGCCTCGAACTCGCCGGTCACGTCCGGGCGACGCTACCGTCCGGATCGTGCAGGGCGTGGTGAAGGCGTACGACCCGGGGACGGGCATCGGGGCGGTGGTCACCGACACCGACCGGCGCGAGGTGGCGCTGGCCCGAGGGGCGCTGACCGGCTCGATCTTCCGCATGTTGCGCCAGGGCCAACGGGTCGTCTTCGACCTCGATGACGAGGGCCTGGCCACCCGCATCCGCACCGGCGCCGAGGTCGACATGGGCAGCCCCACGCCGCCGCCCGGAGCGTTCGACGGGGCCTGAGCCACCAGGGTGACCTCCGCCGCACCTCCCACCGAGAACCACGCGCTGCGCACCTGGGTGAAGGGGTGGGCCGAGATCCTCCAGCCCGACCGGGTGCTGTGGTGCGACGGTTCGGCCGCCGAGCACGACGAGGTGTGCCAGCAGCTGGTGGCCGCCGGCACCTTCGAGCGGCTCTCGGAGGCCCGGCGGCCCCGCTCCTACCTGGCCCGCAGCGACCCGGCCGACGTGGCCCGGGTCGAGGAGCGCACCTTCATCTGCTCCGAGCGGGAGGAGGACGCCGGCCCCACCAACAACTGGCGGGCCCCGGCCGAGATGAAGGAGCTGCTCACCGGGCTGTTCCGGGGGGCCATGGCCGGCCGCACCCTCTACGTGGTGCCCTTCTCGATGGGCCCGCTGGACTCGCCCCTGGCCCACATCGGGGTCCAGCTCACCGACTCGGCCTACGTCGTGGCCAACATGGCGATCATGACCCG
>JBBPYZ010000184.1:0-4924 GCA_038199465.1 Acidimicrobiales bacterium
CGCTGAAGGCCCCGGCCCGCAGGTTCTCGTCCCCCGTCAGCTCGGCGAAGAGGCGGCGGCCCTCGAGGACCTGGGCCACCCCTCGCCGGACCAGGCCGGCGGGCCCCGCCCCGGTGACGTCGTGGCCGTCGAGGGTGACCGAGCCCCGGGTGAGGGTGCCCCGGTGCAGGCCGAGCAGGCCGGTGACGGCCCGCAGCAGCGTGGTCTTGCCGGCCCCGTTGGCCCCGAGGAGGGCGACCACCGTGCCCCGACCCACGCCGAGGGAGACGTCCCGCAGGCCCACGATCGCCCCGGCGTAGACGACCTCGAGGCCGGCGACCGACAGGATCGTCTCCTGCGCCACCCCCTCGGCGAGGGGCACCGCTCCGCTGTCCATCAGCCCCCCAGGATGCCTCGTGGCCCCGGACGGTACCCCGTGGAGCGGCCGCCATCCCGGGTGCGAGCGCCAGCGGGCGGGTGCCCCTCAGGGAGCGGGGAGGGGTCGGTCGATCCGAGCCAGCAACGTCGTCAGCGGGGGGAGCTCCTCGAGAGAGACCGGGCCGCCGTCGAGGCAAAGCGGACCGCCGGCCAACCCGGCCCGGTCGAGGACGGCCAGGAGGACGGTGGCCGCGGGCTCTGTCAGGGCGGCCAGGCGATGGTGGCGGTGGTGGCGGGTGCCGAGGTCGACCTGACGGATGCCGGCGGTGCCGACCAGCGCGGCGGCGTCGAGCAGGAGGCCGACGTCCACCCCCCAGCCGGCCAGGAAGGGGAGCCTCTCGAGGAGCAGGCGGGTGGCGGCGTACTCGCCGGCCAGGGGCTGGCGCACGAAGGACAGCTCGGGGAAGAACCGGGCCAGCAGGGGGCGGGCCATCAGCTCGGTGACCCGGCCGCCGCCGTCAGGGTCGTCGCCGAGCGGGCGGCGCCAGGTGCCCTTCACCAGCGAGACCGTCGAATCCTCGACCAGGGGCTGGAGCAGGAGGGAGACGGTGTCGGGCTCGAGGTCGGCCAGGTCGGCGTCGAGGTAGACCACGAGATCGGCCGTGGTGGCGGCCAGGCCCCGCCACAGGGCCCCGCCCTTGCCCGAGCCGCCGTGGCCGGGAAGCACGTCAGCGGCCCGCACCACCCGGGCCCCGGCGGGCCCGGCCCGCGCGCCGGTGCGGTCGGACCTGCCGTCGTCGACGACCACGACCTCGGCCAGCACCCCGGTCCGCACCAGGTGCCGCACCAGCGGCTCGACGACGGCCCCCACTGTCGCTTCCTCGTCGCGGGCCGGGATGACCGCCACCGCGCTGAGCCGCTGCGCCCGGAGGCCGGCTTCGACAGTCCTGCGCACGAGCTCCACCGGCCAACCTCCCTCAGGCGACTGCGGCGGGTGCCGCAGGGACCCGACGGTAGCGACGGGGGGCGCCCACCCCCGGGCCCCGGCCGTGAACACGGGACAACCGTGCGCCGCGGTCGACCCTCACCGTTAGTCTGGAGGTCATGTCCCAGACCGATGCGCTGAAGAGGTACCTCGAGGCCGGGATGGCGTTCACCCAGCTCACCCGCAAGCGGGCGGAGCAGGTGGTGAAGGACCTGGTGGCGGCAGGAGACCTGCAGCGCAACCAGGCCAAGGAGGCCATCGACGAGCTGGTCGAGCGCAGCCGCAACAACACCGACGCCCTGGCCGAGCAGGTGCGCAAGGAGGTCGACAGCCAGCTTTCCAACATGGGCCTGGCCCGCAAGGCCGACGTCGAGAAGCTCGAGGCCGAGCTGCAGCGGCTGAAGGGCTCCGGGCCCGAGGTGCCGGCCGAGAAGGCTGAGAAGGCCGAGAAGGCTGAGAAGGCTGAGAAGGCTGAGAAGGCTGAGAAGGAAACCGCCGAGCAGCGATCGGCGCCGGCCGAGGCCGCCAAGAAGGTGCCGGCCAAGAAGGCACCCGTCAAGAAGGCCCCGGCGAAGAAGGCGGGCGACGACATGGCGCCCGTGAGCGGAGGGCTGCCGGGGGCCTCGGCCGGGGACGACGGCGACGACAAATCAGCTCCGGCCAAGAAGTCGCCGGCCAAGAAGTCGCCGGCCAAGAAGTCGCCGGCCACGGGTGACGACATGGCCCCGGTGAGTGGAGGGCTGCCGGGGGCTTCGGCCCGGGGGGACGACGACGACAAGCCGGCTCCGGCCAAGAAGGCTCCCGCCAACAAGACCCAGAAGGCGAGCGCCGACAGGGTCCCGGTCAGCGGGGAGCTGCCGGCCAAGCAGGTGGCGAAGGCCGCCAAGAAGCAGAGCTGAGGCGGCTCGGCGCCGTGGCGCCACGCCGGCGTCTCGACGCCGAGCTCGTGCGCCGGGGCCTGCTCCCCAGCCGGCAGCAGGCCCAGCAGGCCATCGACGCCGGCCGGGTGCTGGTCGGCGGCGCCCCGGCCGACAAGGCGGCCCGGCTCGTCGCCGCTGGCGAGCCCCTCACCATGCGCGGCCCGGCCCCCCGCCACGTCTCCCGTGGGGGTGCCAAGCTGGAGGCCGCCCTCGACGGGTTCGGGGTCGACCCCGCCGGCCTGCGCTGCCTCGACGCCGGGGCCTCGACGGGCGGGTTCACCGACTGCCTCCTGCAGCGGGGGGCGGCCTCGGTGGTGGCGGTCGACGTGGGCCACGGCGTGCTGCACGAGCGGCTGCGGGCCCACCCCCGGGTCACCGTGCTAGAGCGCACCAACGTCCGGGCCCTCGACCTCGGCGAGCGCTTCCCCCTCGTGACCGCCGATCTGTCCTTCATCTCCCTGCGCACGGTGGCCCCCGCCCTGCTGGCCCACGCCTCGGCCGACCTGGTGCTGCTGGTCAAGCCCCAGTTCGAGGCGGGACGGGCCGAAGCGTCCAAGGGACGCGGCGTCATCGTCGACCCGGCCGTGCACGAGCGCGTGCTGGAGGAGGTGGTGGTTGCCTTCGTCGGTGCCGGAGCGGTCAGGATGGGGGTCATGCGCTCGCCGGTGACCGGTGCGGACGGCAACGTCGAGCTCCTCCTCCATCTCAACGTCGGCCATCTTCACGCCGCCCACGTCGGCGGCGGCTGAGGTGGCCGACGTCGCCTTCCTCCCCCACCACGAGCGGGCCGAGGCCGCTGACCTGGCCAAGCGGGCCATCGCCCGGCTGGAGGAGCTGGGCCACGCCTGCCGGGTGCCGGTGGCCGACGCCGCCGCCACCGGCCTGGAGGAGTGGTCGGTGCCCGACGAGGCGCTGTGCACCGGCCTCGACCTGGCCGTGTGCCTGGGAGGCGACGGCACCATGCTGCGGACCATCGACCTGGTCGGCCGCCACGGGGTGCCCGTGCTCGGGGTGAACGTCGGCCACCTCGGCTACCTCACCGAGGTCGAGCCCGCCACCCTCGACCTGGCCCTCGACCGGTTCCTCCGGGGCGAGCACCAGCTGGAGGAGCGGATGGTGCTGGAGGTGCTGCTGGAGCCGGCGGGCGGGGTGCCGCGAGTGCTTCGCCACGCCATGAACGAGGCGGTGGTGCGCTCGGCCGGCACCCACGGCGTTCGCCTCCAGCTGTCGATCGCCGGCGACCTGTTCACCACCTACGCCGCCGACGCCCTCATCGTGGCCACCCCCACCGGCTCCACCGCCTACAACCTTTCGGCCCGCGGCCCGATCGTGGCCCCCGAGCTGCACGCCTTTGTGGTCACTCCCGTGGCCGCCCACCAGCTGTTCGACCGCTCGATGGTCTTGAGTCCGAGCGACGACATCCGCATCGAGCTGCTCGACTGGCGCCCGGCCCGCCTGCTGTGCGACGGGGTGGGCGTGGCCACGCTGGCCCCTGGCGACGCCGTGGTCTGCCGGCGGGGGCCGTGGCGGGCCAAGGTCGTCACCTTCGGCCGTCGCGACTTCCGGGGCATCCTCCGCAAGAAGTTCGGGCTGGAGGACCGGTAGTGCTGGTCGAGCTGAGGGCCCGCGAGCTCGGGGTCATCGCCGATCTCACCCTGTTCCTCGGCCCCGGGATGACGGTGATCACCGGGGAGACCGGCGCCGGCAAGACGCTGGTGGTCGAGGCCATCGACCTGCTGGTGGGGGGGCGGGCCGACCCCGGAGCCGTGCGGGCCGGGGCCGTCGAGGCCGTGGTCGAGGGCCGCTTCGCCCCAGCTGACGCCGCCTCCGCCAAGGGCGACGAGGTGGGGGAGCAGGTGCTGCGGCGGGTGGTGCCGGCCAAGGGCCGCAGCCGGGCGCAGGTCGACGGGGCCATGGCGACGGTGGCCGAGCTGGCCGAGCTGGGGCGGGACCTCGTCGACCTGCACGGCCAGCACGCCCACCAGTCGCTCCTCCACCCGGCCACCCAGCGGGCCGCCCTCGACGCCTTTGGCCGGGTCGAGCTCACCCCGCTGGTCGAGGCCCGCCGCCGCCTGGCCGCACTCGACGCCGTGCTGGCCGAGCTGGGAGGCGACGAGCGGGCGCGGGCCCGGGAGGTCGACCTCCTCCGCCACCAGGTGGCCGAGCTGGCCGCCGCCGCCGTCACCGGGCCGGGCGAGGACCTGGCGCTGGCCGAGGAGGAGGACCGCCTGGGCGACGCCGAGGGCCACCGGGAGGCCGCCGCCACCGGGCACGGCCTGCTGAGCGAGGACGGCGGGGCGCTCGACGCCGTCGGGCTCACCGTGGCCGCCCTCCAGGGCCGGGCGCCACTGGGCCGCATCGAGGAGCGCGTGCGGGGGGTGGCGGCCGAGCTGGCGGACGTGGCCAGCGAGCTGCGCGACGCCGCCGAGTCGCTGGAGAATGATCCGGCCCGCCTGGTCGCCATCCGGCAGCGCCGCCAGCTGCTGGTCGACCTGCGCCGAAAGTACGGAGCCACCCTGGAGGAGGTGCTGGCCTACGGCGTCGAGGCGCAGGAGCGGCTCGACCACCTGGACGAGCTCGAGGCCCGTGCCGCCGGCCTCGACGCCGAGCGGGCCGCCGCCGCCTCGGCCGTGGCCAGGGCCGAGGCCGGGGTGCGCCGCCA
>JBBPYZ010000185.1:0-9528 GCA_038199465.1 Acidimicrobiales bacterium
CCACCTCGACCGCCAGCGTGCAGCCCACGGCGTCGGCGGCGGCGACCTCGACCGGGTCGAGGAGGGTGCACGCCGACAGGACCAGGCGCTGCACGTCCTCGAGCGGCGTCACCCCACCACCTTGCGGCGCCGCACCAGCTCGGCCAGGCGCCTGGCCATCGGTTCACCGAGGGTGGGGTGGCCGAGGGCCATCTCCACGTTCGAGCACAGCCAGTCGAGGTGGTTGCCGGTGTCGAAGTAGCCGCCCTCGACCAGCACCGCGTCGACCCCCTCCTCCTGGCAGAGCAGGCGGATGGCGTCGGTGAGCTGCAGCTCGCCCAGGCTGCCGTGGCTGATCCGCTCGATGGCGTCGAAGATGGCGGGGGTGAACACGTAGCGGCCCATGGGGGCCAGGTCGGAGGGGGCGTCGGCGAACGCCGGCTTCTCGACGACGTCGACCACCCGGCTCCCATCGAGGGCGGCCACGCCCTTGGTGCAGATGTCCGGGCCCTCGATGCGCATGAGGGCAATGGTGGAGTGGCCCGTGGCCTCGGTGCTGGCCACCATCTCGGCCAGGGCGGTGGTGGGCTGGAAGATGTCGTCGGGCAGGAGCACGGCGAAAGGCTCGTCGCCGACGGCCGCCCGGGCCACGCCCACGGCGTGGCCGAGGCCCCGGGGCTGGCCCTGGCGCACCACGATCAGCTCGGCCAGCTCGGCCAGCCGCCGCACCTCGTCCAGCAGCCCGTGCTTCCCCAAGGCCTCGAGCGCCGCCTCCAGCTCGGGGGCCCGGTCGAAGTGGTCGGCGATGGCCTCCTTGCCCCGGCCGACGACGATGACGACCCGGGTGCAGCCCGCCGCCACCGCCTCCTCGACCACCCATTGGATGGCCGGGCGGTCGACCAGGGTCACCAGCTCCTTCGGCACCGCCTTGGAGGCGGGCAGGAAGCGGGTGCCCAGACCGGCCGCGGGGATGACGGCGGTTCGGAGGCGAAGCATCCCCGATGTGCTAGCAGGTCGGGTAGCCTTTGGCACTCGGTCAGTTCGAGTGCTAACGGAGAGGGACACCGGTTGCCCACCTACGAGTACGCCTGCAAGCAGTGCGGGGAGCACCTCGACGTCGTGCAGAGCTTCACCGACGACGCCCTCACCACCTGCCCCAGCTGCGCCGGCTCGCTGCGCAAGGTGTTCGGCACCATCGGCATCTCCTTCAAGGGCAGCGGCTTCTACAAGAACGACAGCCGCAGCTCCGGCAACGGGGCCTCCAAGCAGGAGAAGGCCGAAAAGGCCGAGAAGAAGGACGGCTCGTCGGGAACGTCGGACTCGGGCTCGTCGGAGTCGACGACCAAGGCGGCCGACGGCGCGTCCACGAGCGGCTCCGACGCGGCCAAGCCCAAGAAGGCCGACGCCCCCACCGCCGCCCCGTAGATCTCCTACGATCCGACGGCCCTGGCGCCACTTCGACCCTTAGCAGCCGGGCAGCGCAGGCTCGCAGTCGTCGGGTCGGTTGGCGACGACCCTGCTTGAGCGCAGCACCACCCCTCCGCCGTCGACGAAGATCCCACCGCCCTGCCCCGGACCCGACGCCGCGGAGGCGACGTTTTCGGTGACCGTGCTGTCGACGATCGTCAGCCGGCGGGCACCGTTGAAGATGCCCCCGCCCTGAGCCAGCGGCCCGCTCGCCCGGTTGGCCCTGACGGCGACGCCAGCGAGGATCGTGCGGCCGGAGTTCTCGAGGCCGCCGCCCCGGGCGCCAGCTCCCTCCCCTTCGGCCGCCGCGGTGTTGCCCTGCAGGTCACCCCCGGTGACGGTGACCGTTCCGTCGGCCACGCTCATGCCGCCGCCGCTGGCCTGACCGCCCGGCCCCTTAGCGACGGCCCGGTTCTCGACGATCCGGGTGTCGTTGACGCTCAACGTGCCGGTGTTGCCGATGCCTCCGGCGGCGGCGATGAAGAACGGCCCGGTCTCGCCTCGTGACACGGCGCGGTTCTCGGCGATCGTGCTGCCCTCGATGGTCATCGTGGCACCCGTCCTGTTGAGGACCGCCCCGCCCACGGCGCTGAAGATCTGCGTCCCGGTGGCCCGGGCCCGGTTGTCTCGCAGCACGGTGGCCCTCAGGATCACCGTGCCGTTGTTGGCGATCCCTCCGCCTCCCGCCGAGCTCCCGCTGCCTCTGACTTCGTTGTTGCGGATCGAGCTGTCGGTCACGGTGAGCAGACCCGAGTTCAGGATGCCGCCACCGAGGGCCAACGAGCCGCTGAGGGCGACGATGCCCTCAGTGACGGTGACCTCGTCGAGGCTGAGCTCGCCGCTTGCCGCCACCTCGAAGATGCGGAACCGCGGCGCCGAACCCGATCGCCTGATGGTGGCTCCGTGCCCCTGGATGGCGAGCTGGCCCGTGACGACCGGAAGCCCAGTGTCGGGAGACGCCGGGGCCGTCAGCACGTAGGCGCATCCGGGGACCAGGTCGATGGTGGCGGCTCCGGCCGAGGCGTTGGCCTGGGCTATGGCGGCAACCAGACCTGCCCCCCCTCCCCCCGGGCCCTCGCAGGCGACGGCTAGCGCATCCGCTCCAGCCCCGCCGCCCACCGCCGCGGGCGAGGCGAGTGCCACGGCCACCAGGATCAACTTGTGACGCCGCCCAAGGGGCTGCAGACGCAACTTCGATGTGGACAGCACAACGCCCTCCTCCGGCCGACGGGACCCGACGGCATTGACGAGGGAGCGTAACCTGATTCTTAGCCGGCCGTCGTAAACGGCATTTGCCTCGGAGATCAGGGAGCTCAACCTCGGCGCCGGCGAGATCCACCGCGGACTGGCTGGCCGCGTGGCCGTCGAGCTCAGGTGCCGCCCAGGCTGAGGCCGACGCCCCCACCGCCGCCCCGTAGATCTCCTACGATCCGACCAGGCGTCCGGGCGGTGCACCCGCCCGATCACCGTCCACCTCCCCCTCGCCGCGCTGCACGCTCGCGTCCGCCCTCTGGGGGTCCCATGCCGCTCTCCCGCCTTCCGCTCGTCCGCATCCTCCTGGCCCTCGGGGTCGGGGTGGCCACCTTCTTGGTCGTGCGCCCGGCCCTGGCGCCACCACCGGCGGGCTCACTGGTCGAGGTGCAGGTGGTCGCCCGACGGGTCGCCGCCGGCGCCACCCTGACAGCCGCCGACGTGCGCACAGCCCGCCTGCCCGTCGGCGCCATACCCGATGCCGCGCCGGCGGCAACCCCGGTGGGCCGCACGGCCCGGGTCGAGCTGGTGCCCGGTGAGGTGGTGCTGGCCGGCCGCCTCGGCCCCCGTGGCCTGGCCGCCCTGCTCCCCGCCGGCTCCCGGGCCCTGGCCGTGCCTCGAGCCGCCGGCACCCCGCCCCTCGAGCAGGGCCAGCGCGTCGACCTGCTCGCCGCCGGCCGCCTGATCGTGGCGGCGGCGTCCGTGCTGGCCGTCGACGACAGCGGCACCACCGTCGCCCTCCCCGAGCCCGCCGCCCCCGCGGTGGCTGAAGCCATCGCCGCCGGCACCGTCACCCTCTCCCTCGCCGGCTGACCTCCGGGACTAAGCATTGCTAAAGAGGTATAAGGACACTCTTTAGAGGGCCTGATACTTTCTTAGCATGGATCCAGTCGCCAACCCCTACCGTCCCGGAGCCGGGCGCCGCCCACCCCTACTCGCTGGTCGAGGCCAGGTGCTCGAAGCGTTCAGCATCGTGCAGCAGCGCGCCGAGAAGCTCGGAGAAGGCGATCGAGGTTGGATCCTCAACGGGCTGCGCGGCGTCGGCAAGACAGTCCTCTTGACAGAGCTTCTCGACATGGTGAGCGGCCGAGGATGGATCGCAGCCAAGGTGGAAGCCGACTCCTCCACATCCCTCTCGGTCTCGCTGAGCCGGGCCCTCCTGCAGGCCCTGCGGACGGCGACGGGACGCCACCCCGAGGCCCGCCTCCGCAGCCTCCTCGGCATCTTCAAGTCCTTCAGCCTGAAGCTTGACCCGGCCGGTGGAGTGGCCTTCGGCATCGATGTCCAACCCGTCCACGGCGTCGCCGATTCCGGTCGGCTCTCCGACGACCTCGCTGCCCTCTTCACAAGCTTGGGGGAAACGGCACGAGATATAGGGATTGGCGTGCTCGTCTTGATCGATGAGCTGCAGGAGGCCTCATCGGCCGACCTCGCCGCCCTCAACACCGCCGTCCACCACACCGGACAGGCGACCGTACCGCTGCCCGTGATCGTCGTCGGTGCCGGCCTGCCCTCGCTTCCAGCTCAGCTCGCCGAGGCGACGAGCTACGCCGAGCGCCTCTACGACTACCGCTCCATTGGCCTCCTGGCTGAGGATGCTGCACTCGAAGCCTTGACCGTCCCCGCCCAGAAGCGGGGCGTCCTCTGGGACGAGGCGGCCGTCCTGACCGCAGTGCGAACTGCTGGCGGCTACCCCGACTTCATCCAGTCCATCGGCAAGCACGTGTGGGACAACGCCCGGTCCAGCCCCATCCTGGTTGAGGATGTCGACATCGGCCTCGTAGAGGCCCGACGAGAAGTCGATGACGGCCTCTACCGCTCCCGATGGGAACGATCCACCCCGGCGCAACGTGATCTGCTGCGGGCCTTGGCCGGCCTCGGGGGTGATGGACCTGCCACCGTCGCCGACATCGCGCGACACATGGGCAAGCGCCGAACCTCCGACATCTCAATGGCCCGCAACGAGCTGATCAAAAAGGGGCTCACCTACGCCCCAGAGCGGGGGCTCCTCGCCTTTACCGTGCCCGGCATGCACGAGTTCATCGTCCGTCAGCCGTGAACCCATCGTTCTCGGATGCGGGCGTGCCTGTCACCGACCGGGATGAGTGACTTCGGCGCCGTCCGGTGCACCTCGAGATCCGCCTCTGCCGACCACGCCGAGGTTCCGGACAGCCCCGGCGACGACGACGGCTGACCACCATCGGAAGCGTTCGCAGGACCTCCGAGCTGAGGAAGGTCTGCGTGGCCGTCGCCTGCGGGTGAACGGCCAACCCGGAGCGCGAGGCCAAGCATCCCTGCGTTCCAGTATTAAGATGATATACAAACCGACCTCATAAGGCGAGGCTCTTCTACCTCGTGACACTAGCCTCCATCTGGTGTGCGCCGACGACCCGATCACCGACCAGGACGAGCGGCTGCGGCCGGATGCCCTCCGTGAGGAGGTGGTGCTCGAGGTCGACGAGCCGGCGCTGCGCCTCAGCCTTAGCTTCGTCGTGACCCCGGCCGGACGGGCCGTGCACCTCGACATCAGCCTGGTCGGAGCCCGCGCCAGCCACGACGCCGACGCGGCGGGACCGCCCACCTCCAACTGGGACCGCATGGCCCTCGGCGGGGTCGAGTGGCGGATGGTGGAGCCGCTGCAGCGTTGGGACCTCTCCGTCGAGGACCTCGAAGCGGGGCTTCGGGCCTACCTCACCTTCACCGGCACCGGGCCGCCCACCCGCCTCCCCGACGGCTACGAGCAGCACGGCACGGTCAGCGGTCAGGTGCGCCTGGCCGATCAGCACACGACGCTCACGAACGTGGCCGCCCGGCGAGCCCATCTCTGGTAGCCCGCCCAAGGCCGTCTGCCTCGACCACCCGAACGCGACTGCCGGCTGGCCCGTTGAACCGGCGAAGCCAGCCGCAACACAGGCGACAGCTGGCGTAGGCAGCAAGCAGATGCCCGGGATCCTACGATCTCACATCGTCGGGCTGGGGCTAGGTGAACGTGCCGACGACGAGGCCATCACCCGCTTGTCGAACGGGTCGCAGAACGGGCCAAGCGGCCGGTAGCGAGGTGTGGGTGGACGACGTGAGGGGTACGTCGTCATTCAGCGATGACAAGTGGGGGCTCCGGGCACAGACGAAGGCCGTGGTCGAGGTGAGCGCGCACGACGATCTGCGAGCGCTGGTGGGCGCCGCCGACTGGTTCTTCACGGCCGCGTTGCCGGTGCCGAGCGACAGGACCGACTCGGGGCACCGATTCGCCGTCGAGTGGGCCAACGCCCGACGCGAGCTCGAAGGCTGGGATGAGAGCGAGTTGGCGAGGGCCGACGCCCTGATCGCCGGAGTCGACCATGATGGCGGCGCAGCGCTGATCGTGGTCCTCGGGCGCGGCGGGCCGAGCGTGGTCGAGTTCCTCGACGAACCGATCCGCCAGCCGATGGTGCACGAGGGCCCGTTGCCTCGGTTGGCGACGCTTATCGAGGCCCGAGCGAGGGCCATCCCGCACGTGGTGGTCGAGACCGACCGGGCCGGTGCGGACCTGACCGCGTTCGACGGCGGCACCGCCGTAGGCACCGAGACGGTTGACGGCGACACCGAGCACATCCACCGGGGGCACCCGGGCGGCTGGTCGCAGCGCCGGTTCCAGCAGCGAGCCGAGAACACCTGGGAGCGCAACGCCCACGACATCGCCGATGCCGTCGCGGTCCTGGCCCGCAAGGTCGACGCCAAGCTCGTCGCGGTCGCCGGCGACGTTCGCGCCCAGACCTTCGTCCTCGACGCCCTCCCTGCCGACATGGCCGACCTGGCCGTCAAGATCGACGCCGGCTCCCCTGCGGGCATCGCCGAGGAGGTGGTGCGCCTGCTCTCGGACCAGGTCGCAGCCAACATCGTGGCGCTGGCCGACCAGCTCCGCACAGGCCTCGCCAACGGCCAGGCGACAACCGACGCCGAGGCGACGATGCGGGCCGTGGTCGAGGGCCGGGTCGACACGCTGCTGGTGCACGACGACGGATCGCCCGAGCCCGTGCTCGTCGACGACCAGGGCGGCTTCCCGGCCGGCGCGAGGGTGGTGGACGCGGCGATCGCGGCGGCGTTGCGGACCGACGCCACCATCGTTGTCGTGCCCCACCTGGCCGTTCTCGACGGGCCGGTCGCCGCATTGCTGCGCTGGTGAGCCCCGCCAACGGGAGCGTTGTCTCCCAGGTCGGGGATGGAACCTCACAGGAGATCAGCCAATCGGCGAGCTCGATGTTGAGCACGTTCGTCGATGCACTCCCCCGACTCGGCGCCGCGGTGGTCCTCGTCGCTGCCGGCTGGCTGGTCAGCCGGGTGCTGCGCCTTGGGCTGCAGCGTGCGTTCCTGCGGCGCCGGACACCGAGCTTCTCGCAGGTGATGAGCAAGGTCATCGGCTGGGCCGTCCTCACCGTCACGGTGCTCCTGGCGGTGGCGGTCACCTTCCCGTCGGTGCGGCCGGTGAACCTGCTCGCCGGGCTCGGCTTCTTCTCTCTGGCGGTCGGCTTCGCGTTCCAGGACATCCTTGAGAACACCCTGGCCGGGATGCTGTTGCTCTTCCGCCAGCCGTTCCGGGCCGGCGATCAGATCGAGGTCGTCGACCAGTCCGGCACCGTCACCGAGATCAACATCCGCGAGACCCGGCTCACCACCTACGACGGCGAGTCGCTCATCATCCCCAACCGCGATGTCTACAAGAACGTGATCCGGGTCCACACCAACTTCGAAGTGCACCGCCTGGAGTTCGACGTCGGCATCGCCTACGAGAACGACGTCCGCCAAGCCACGGTCGCCATCGTTCAGGCCCTGCGCTGCGTTGATGGCGTAGCCGCCGACCCAGCGCCCGTCGCGTTCGCCCACGAGCTCGGCGTGTCGACGGTGGTCATACGCGCCCTGTTCTGGACGACGTCGCAGCGCGCCGGGTCGATCGTCGCTCTCGACGCCGCCATCGTCGCGGTCAAGGCCCGGCTCGACCGCGATGGCATCGAGTTCCCCGCCAACGTCGTCGTCCTGCAAGCCGCCCCCAGCTTCCAGGCCGCCATCCACGGTGACGCCGGCGTCACCCCCGCCGGCGGCATGCACCGGCCGAACAGCGGAGCTCCAGCTCGACGGGAGACCACAACCGTGGCCGCACCCGATGACACTCTGTGAGAGAGATCAGGTGCCGTGAGAGAGATCAGGTGCCGCCCAGGCTGAGGCCGTCGATGGCCAGGGTGATGCGGGCGCAGCTGCCGGTGGCCCACTCCAGGTCGGCGCCGACGTGGACGATGCCGCTCAGCATGCGCAAGAGGGTGGAGGCGATGGTGCACTCCTTGACCGGCTCGGCCAGGGCGCCGTTGCGGATCATCAGGCCCTCGCACCCCACCGAGAAGTCGCCGCTTATCCGGTCGACCCCCGAGTGGAGGCCGGCGACGGACTGCACGTAGAGGCCGTCACCGACGGCGGCCAGCACCTCCTCGTGGGTGAGGGTCCCCGGCGAGGGTGCCACCGCCCGCGCCGAGATCCCGGGGGTGCCCTTGAACGAGCGGGTGGCTGAGGCGGTCGAGGGGCGACCGGCGGCCCGTCCCCACCGGGTGTCGTACAGGTGGGAGCGCAGCACCCCGCCCTCAATCAGCTGCGTCGGCCGGGTGGCCAGGCCCTCGGCGTCAAAAGCGGCGGCGCCGGAGGAGGCGGGGTTGGTGGGGTCCTCGACCAGGGTCAGCATCGGATGGCCCACCTGCTCCCCCAGGCGTCCGCCGAACAGCGACCGGCCCTTCTGGACGGCCTCGCCGTTGCACAACGAGGCGACGAGCCCCAGCACCGAGGCGGCGACTGCGGGGTCAAGGACCACGGTGACGGTGGCCGAGGACGGCTTGACCGCCCCCTGCATGCGCGTGGACCGGATGACGGCGTCGCCCACCACCCGCTCGATGTCGAGGTCGGCCACCGATCGGCCGAACGACAGGCCGCTGCCGGTGGTGGTCCCGTCGCCCTCGCCGGCCATGGCGAAGCAGGACAGGTACGCCGAGGTGCCGCGCCGGGTGGCGGCGATCCCGGTGGAGGTGGCCACCGCCACCTCGGTGCGCCCGTCCTGGTACTCGGCCGAGCGCAGCGAGCGGATGCGCGGGTCGTCCAGAACCCGGCGCTCGACCTCGGCGGCCAGGGCGATCTTCTCGGCGGTGGGGGTGGCGGCCACGTCGTCGCGCCAAAGGTCGAGGTCGACGGCCTCGACCCCGTCGGGGCCGGCCAGGCCGGCATGCTCGTCGGGGGTGGAGAAGGCGGCGTTGTCGCGGGCGTCGAGCAGGGTCTCGGCAACCAGGGCGGGGTCGAGCGAACCGGACCAGGCGAAGCCCACCCGGCCGTCCCGCACCACCCGCAGGCCCACGCCCTCGGAGGTGGCCGACGACAGCTGCTCCACCTCACCCCCGCTGACCTCGACCGACAGCTCGGTCCCCCGGATCACATAGGCCTCGACCTGCTCGCCCGCCTGGGCCTGCCCGGCCACCTGGACGGCGAGCGCCAGCAGGCTCATCGGGCGGTGCCGCCCACGGTCAGGCCGCCGATGCGCAGCGACGGGATGCCCATGCCCACGGGCACGCCCTGGCCGTCCTTGCCGCAGGTGCCGGGCCAGCCCATGTCGAAGTCGTCGGCCAGGCCCTCGATGTCGAGCAGGGCCTGGGGACCGTTGCCGATCAGGTTGGCGGCCCGCAGCGGGGCGGTGATGCGCCCGCCCTCGATCAGGTAGGCCTCGGTCATGCCGAACACGAAGTCGCCGGTGGCGGTGTTCACCTGCCCGCCGCCGAGGGTCGCACAGAACACCCCGTGGTCGACCTCGCCGATGAGGTCCTCCAG
>JBBPYZ010000186.1:0-13197 GCA_038199465.1 Acidimicrobiales bacterium
CGTAGTAGCCGAGGACGTCGATGATCACGTAGGCGCTCCCGGCGGCGTTGAACACCGAGATCTTCCCGCCGGCACCGACCTTGACGGTCACGGCGTTGGGGATGGTCTGGCCGGGGGCCCAGTTGAGGCTGGACGCCAACGGCTGGGCCTGCCCGGACGGCCAGATCGTCAGGTAGCCCGCCGCGGTCGTCCCTGTCACCGTCACGTTCAGCACGACGGCGTCGGCGCCCGCCGGCACACTCCCGACCCCGGCCACCGTCACCTCACGCGACTGGTTCGGCCCCCACGGCACCCCGTACGGGCCGACCTGGGGCCCGCCGGGCCGCGAGTCCAGGATCCGAGCCGGGATCAACGGGTGAAAGGCGGAACCAGGCACCGCCGGGTTGGAGGGCACTGAGGCCGCACCTGGCCCGGTGACGTTGGCCGCCACCACCGTGAACGTGTAGCTCGTCCCCTTGGACAGGCCGGTCACCGCGCACGACAAGGACCCCGAGGTCACGCAGGTCCGGCCGCCCGGGGACCCTGTCACCGTATAGCCGGTCACCGTCGCACCACCGTTCGAAGCCGGCGCCGACCACGCCACCGTCGCCTCGCCGATCCCGCTCGTGGCGACAACCCCGACCGGCGCCCCCGGCGCCCCCGGCGGCCCAACCGGTACCACGGTGTTCGAAGCCGGCGACGCCGGGCCGGTACCGATGGCGTTCGAGGCGACCACCGTGAAGGTGTAGCCGGTCCCGTTCGCCAGGCCCGTCACCACGCACGACGTCCCCGAGGTCACGCACGTCTGGCCGCCCGGCGAGCCCGTCACCGTGTACCCGGTCACCGTCGCACCACCGTTGAAGGCCGGAGCCGTCCACGACACCGTCGCCCGTCCGTTGCCGCCTGTCGCCGAAACGGCGGTGGGAGCGTCCGGCGGCCGCGCCGGCGTCACCGGGTTCGACGCCGCCGAAGACGGCCCCGGCCCGGCGACGTTCGACGCCACCACCGTGAAGCTGTACGCCGTCCCGTTCGCCAGGCCGGTCACCGTGCACGACGACGCCCCCGAGGTCACGCAGGTCCGGCCGCCGGGCGAGCCCGTCACGGTGTACCCCGTCACCGGCCCACCACCGTTCGAGGCCGGCGCCGACCACGACACCGTCGCCTGGCCGTTTCCCGGTGCGGCCAACACACCGGTCGGTGCACTCGGTGGCTTGATGTCACCGTCGAACAGCGTGACGGCGTAGGCGTGCGAGACCGCCACGCCGCCCTGGAGGATGTTCGTCACCGAGACGTCGTAGGTGCGGTCCGCACGACCGAGCCCGTAGCCAGGGTCCAGCTGCCAAACCAGGGTAGGGCTGCCGTAGCCGGCGCGAACGGGCTGCACCATCACCGGCACCTGCACCCCCCCACTGGTGACCGAGACACGAGCCCCCGAGAAGTCGGTGGTGCTGTTGCTGGCCGAGAGCGACCATCGGCCCTGGGGCTCGACCTGAAACGGTACATACCCAGGGCTGGGCCACGGCACCCAGGCGGGTGGCGGCGGAAAAGGCGCGGCCTGAGCCCCGAAGACGTAGAGCGCATTCGAACCGGAGGTCGAACCGCTGCCCATGGTCACCTGCGGCGGGTAGAGGATCCAACGGCGATGACCAACGAAGTCGTTGGACGAGCCCGGATCCTCCATGTACCCCGCCACGGCGCCGGCACCGGCACGTCCGAGATAGAGGTTGGACGCGGCCGCACCGGCTCGGCCGGCGGCGGTGTAGCAGGCCCACGTGGAAGGCGGGTCGTGCGACAGGGCACCCTGGGCAAGCATCATCAGGGCCGCGTCCTGGGCCTTGGCCGACAATGCTGGGTCGAAGGTCACTCGCGAGAGCTGAGCCAGGTCGCGGTAGTAGTTCACTGCGGTCAGCGTGGCGTTCTGGGCCTGCGGGGAGGGAGCTCCGGCGACACAGCCGGCCGTGCTTCCGCTCCAGCCGATCGGGACGGCCAGAGCCGGCTTCAGGACGTCCTGGTAGGCCGTGTAGGCCGTCATCCTCGAACTTCCGGGCGCGGCTGCAGTGGACACCGTTCCGGTGGTCCCGGTCGATGACGCCTCCACGGGGGCGGGGGCCACCGACATCGACGCCAACAGCAGTCCCGCGAACACGATCGACCGCCAAGGGCGAAATGTGGCACCTGTACGGCAATTGTCCAGGCCGGCCGTCAGGTCATTCTTCATCACTTGCCGAGAGTACTTCATCCAGAGAATTTAGACAGCCGCCATTTCTGTTGAAGAGGGCAAAGGCCGGGATTCGCCCTTCCAGGCTCGATGGTGGCTCGGCGGCGCTCGCCGCCAGGCCCCCGCGGCCCTTACGGCAGGACCACGAGGTCGTCGCGGTGGACGACCTCGTGGGGCACGTCGAGTGGCAGGTCGGCGGTGCGGCGGCCGGCCAGCGCCTCGATGGTGGCGGCGGTGTGGCGGACCAGGCCCTTGGCGAAGACCCGGCCCTCGGGGTCGGCCAGCTCGACCGCCGCTCCCTCGCCGAAGGAGCCCTTCACCGCCACCACCCCGGCGGGGAGGAGGGACACGGCCCGCTCGGTCAGGGCCCGGCGGGCCCCCTCGTCGACCACCACGGTGCCGCTGGCCCCGACCGCAAAGGCGATCCACAGCTTACGGGCCGGCAGGCGGCGACCCCGGGGCAGCACGACGGTGCCCACTCCGGGCCGGCCGGCGACGGCGTCGACCAGCACGTTCGGCCGGGCGGCCGCGGCGATCACCGCCCGCACCCCCGACCAGGCGGCGATCTTGGCCGCGGCCAGCTTGGAGGCCATGCCCCCGCTCCCCCGGGCCGAGCCGGCCCCGCCGGCCAGGGCCTCGAGGGCGGTGTCGACCTGGACGATCTCCTCGATCAGGGTGGCGGCGGCGTCCAGGCGTGGATCGGCGGTGAGGAGGCCGGCGGTGTCGGTGAGCAGCACGAGCAGCTCGGCGTAAACCAGGTGGGCCACCAGGGCGGCCAGGTTGTCGTTGTCGCCGTAGCGGATCTCATCATCGGCCACGGCGTCGTTCTCGTTCACGACGGGGACCACGCCCAGCTCGAGCAGCCGGGTCAGGGTCTGGCGGGCGTGCAGGTACTGGGTGCGCTCGACGAAGTCGTAGGGGGCCAGCAGCACCTGGCCGGCCACCAGGCCGTGGCCCCCGAGGTGCTCGTCCCACGTCCGCATCAGCCGGTGCTGGCCCACCGCGGCGGCGGCCTGCAGGGTGGGCAGGTCGGGGGGCCGCTCGAGCCCGAGGGCCGGCAGCCCGGCGGCGATAGCCCCGCTGGTGACCAGCACCACCTGGTGGCCTGCCGCCCGCAGGACGGCCACCTCACCGGTGACCTTGGCCACCATGGTGTCGTCGATCCGACCGGACGCATCGGTCAGGCTCGACGATCCGACCTTGGCCACCACCAGCATCGCCCTGAGGTTAGAAGGGGAAGCCCGACGGTTACTCCTCGTCGTAGTCGAACTCAAGCTTGCCGATGCGGACCGGGTCGCCCTGGCGGGCGCCGGCTCGGGCCAGCTCCTTGTCGACGCCCATGCGCTTCAGGCGGGCCTGGGCGTAGATCAGCGCCTCCGGGTTGGTGAGATCGTTGAGAGCCACGGCCCGCTCGGCTTCCTTGCCGTGCACGACGTAGGTGCCGTCGTCGTCGCGGCTGACCAGGATCCCGGAGGGCACCAGCCGGTGAACGGTGAAGGTGCCCTCGGCCTGGACCTTCGCCTCCTCGGCCCGGGCCTGGTCGACCAGGTCGGCCATGCGCCCCACCAGCGGCCGTAAGCCCTCGCCGGTGATGGCCGAGATCATCTCGCCCTCCCACATGGGATCGGCCCGAGGGTCGTCGACCTTGGAGCCGACGACGATGCGGGGCCGCTCCAGCAGCTCGGGCCGGTAGGCGCCCAGCTCCTCCAGCAGGATGCGCTCCTGCTCGGCCGGGGTGTGCCCGCCGGCGTCCTCGGCGGCGAGGTCGACCAGGACCACCAGGGCCCGGGCCCGCTCGATGTGGCGGAGGAACTGGTGGCCGAGGCCCCTTCCCTCGCTGGCCCCCTCAATCAGCCCGGGGATGTCGGCCACCGTCAGCTCCCGTTCGCCGATGCGCACCACGCCGAGGTGCGGCTCCAAGGTGGTGAAAGGGTAGGCGGCGATCTTGGGCCTGGCCGCCGAGATGCGGCTGATCAGCGTGGACTTGCCGGCGTTGGGGAAGCCGACCAGGGCCACGTCGGCCATCAGCTTCAGCTCGAGGTTGAACCAGTGCTCGCCGCCCACCTCGCCCTGCTCGGCAAAGCTGGGCGCCTTGCGCCGGGCCGAGGAGAACGAGGCGTTGCCCCGGCCGCCCCGGCCGCCCTCGGCGCACAGGAAGCGGTCGCCGGAAAGGGCCAGGTCGGCCACCACGTCACCGGAGAGTGACACCACCATCGTCCCCACCGGCACGGTGACGGTGACATCGTCGCCGCTGGCCCCGTGGCGCACCTTGCCCGAGCCGTGGTTGCCGTCGGTGGCCCGCCGGAACGGGTGGTCGCGGAACTGCAGCAGGCTCGACATGTTGTGGTCGGCCACCAGCCAGACGTCGCCGCCCTTGCCGCCGTTGCCGCCGTCGGGCCCGCCCTCGGGGACGTGCGCCTCGCGGCGGAACGACACGGCGCCAGCGCCACCGTTGCCAGCCTTGACGTGCAGCTGCGCCTCATCGACAAACCCGGACTCGGGAGCCAAGAGGGGGTGGCGCCTAGTCGGTGGGCGGGGCGGTGGTGGCGTCGACCAGCGGACGCACGTCGACCACCTTGCGACCCTTGCGGGCCCCAAACTTCACGGTGCCCGTGGTGAGGGCGAACAGGCTGTCGTCGCCGCCGCGGCCCACGTTCTCACCGGGGTGGAAGTGGGTGCCCCGCTGACGCACGATGATGGCGCCGCCCTTGGCCACCTGGCCGTCGAACAGCTTGACGCCGAGGCGCTGGGCGTTGGAGTCGCGCCCGTTCTTGGTGCTGCCTGCACCCTTGGTCTTGGACATCTGTCGCTACTCCCCTGCGTCCGACTGGGCCGAGCCGGTGTCGTCGCCCTTGGCGCCGCCCGGAGCGGCGATCGTGGTGATCTCGATCGTGGTGTAGTGCTGGCGGTGGCCCCAGCGCCGCCGCGTCCGCGCCTTTGGGGTGTAGGTGAGGCCCCGGATCTTGGGGCCCTTCTCGGCCCCCACGATGCGGGCACCGACGCTGGCGCCGTTCAGCTCGGCCGGGGTGGCCAGGGTGGTGGCCCCGTCGACGAGGAGGAGAGGGGAGAAGGTGAGGTCGTCACCCTCGGCTCCCGAGAGAAGCTCGACGGCCAGACGGGCGCCCTCTTCGACTCGGTGCTGCTTGCCTCCGGTGGCGATCACGGCGTACACGAGGGCTGAACCCTAGTCGACCGGCTACTCCAACAGCTCGGCCGTCAGGGTGAAGCCCCGGCCCGCGCACACCGGGCACGTCTCCGACAGGCTCTCGACCAGCCCCTCGCTGATCCGCTTGCGGGTCATCTCGACCAGCCCCAGCTCGGAGATGTCGAAGACCTGCACCCGGGTCTTGTCGCGCGACAGGGCCTGGCGGAACCGCTTGCTGACCTGGTCGCGGTTCTCCTTCACCTCCATGTCGACGAAGTCGATGACGATGATCCCGCCGATGTCCCGCAGGCGCAGCTGGCGGGCCACCTCCTCGGCCGCCTCCAGGTTGTTCCGGAAGACCGTCTCCTCGAGGTTGGTGCGGCCCACGTTCTTGCCCGTGTTCACGTCGATCACCGTCAGCGCCTCGGTGCGCTCGATGATGAGCGAACCGCCCGAGGGCAGCCACACCTTGCGGTCGAGGGCCTTGTGCAGCTGCTCGTGGACGTGGTGGCGCTCGAACAGCGGCAGCGGGTCGGCGGCCCGGTCGTGCAGCTCGATGCGATCGGCCAGCTCGGGGTTGATCGAGGTGACGTAGGACAGGACCTCGGCGTGCAGGGCCGGGTCGTCGAGGATCACCCCCCGGAAGTCCTTGGTCAGCTCCTCGCGGATGAAGCGCACGGCGATGTCGGGCTCGCGGTAGAGCAGGCCTGGCGCCTTCGACCGCTTGGACAGGGCCTCGATCTGCTCCCACTGGGACACCAGGCGGGCCACGTCACGGCGCAGCTCGTCCTCGGTGCAGCCCTCGGCCGCGGTGCGGACGATGATGCCCTGGCCCGGCGGCCGGATCCCGTCGAGGATCCGGCGCAGCCGCTTGCGCTCGTCGTCGGGCAGGCGCTTGGAGATGCCGCAGGTGTCCGAGCCCGGCACCAGCACCACGAAGCGGCCGGGGAGGGAGACCTCCTGGGTGAGCCGGGCGCCCTTGTGGGCGATCGGGTTCTTGGTGACCTGGCACAGGATGACCTGGCCCGCCTTCAGCAACTGCTCGATGCGCAGGTCGTCACGCTGGGCACTGGGGGCATCGTGCTCGTCAGGCTCGGACCGCAGGTCGCCCCGGTACAGCACGGCGTTCTTCGGGGTGCCAATGTCGACGAAGGCCGCCTCCATACCGGGCAGGACGTTCTGGACCCGGGCCAGGTAGATGTTGCCGTCGATCTCGCTCGAGTCGTTCTGGGGGCGGCTGACCACGTGCTCGATGAGGGTGCGGCCCTCGAGCACGGCGATCTGGGTGGCTTCGGGCTGGGTGTGGACCACCATCAGGTAGCGGCCCACGGGGCGCCCGTTGCGCTCCCGCCCCTGGCGGCGGGCAAGCTCCTCGGCGCTCAGCTCGACGGCGGAGCCGGCGGAGCCGACGATCCCGCCCAGGACCGGGGGCCCGACGCCGCCCCCACTGCGCTTGGCCCGCTTGGCCCGCTTGGGGGCACGCTCGGGGTCGGCCTCGACTCCGGCCGGGGCGGGCCTGAGGGACGAGGCAGCGGCCGCCGACGGGGCGGGCACCCGGCCGTCGCCCGTCCGGGGGCGGGAGCCTGACCGACCCCGGGGGCCCGAGGCCGCAGCTGCCGCGGAGCCGGCAGCCCGGGACCCGGCGGGCCCGCCAGCAAGCGGGTCGGGCACCAGAGCCGGCCGGGTGTCGCCCACCTTGGGCCGGGCGACCGGGGGGTTCGGAGGAGTGGGCGGGCCAGGGACGGCTCCGCCGGCGAGGGCCCCGGAAACCTGGGAGGGGGCCGGGCGGGCCGGCAGCTGATCCACCTCGGCCGAGCCGTCGTCACGCGACCCGGCCTCGCCCTCGTCCCGGGGCCGTCCCCGGCCCCCGCGCGAGCCGCGTCGGCGCCGCTTTGAGGCGCCAGGCGCGACCGAACCCGGCGCCTCGTCGCCGAGCGACCGGTCGACGTTGGCCTGTGGAGGGGTGGCGGGTCGGTCAGGCGCCGACCGCTCCGGCGTCTTCGGCGGGATGGAGGCCGGAGGGGTGTCCCCGGGTTCCGACATGGGTGCTCCTCGAGAAGGGGGCACGCCGGAGGGCGTGCGGGGCGACGGCTGGCGTCGGCGGGAGCGGCAACGGCTCCCGGCGCTCGCCGTCGCTGGCGATCCATTGGGCGGTCCTGCGCACGCGGCCGGCCCCGAGGTCCGGCCAGAGGGCCGAGACCGCCTCGGAGGGGCGCAGCGTCCTTCCGCCGGTCCCGGCGGCGCTGGCCAGCTCCAGGTGGAGCCGGGCGGCGCCGCCGTGCACGACGGGCAGGAGGACGGCGAGCGACAGGAGGACGGGGCGCAGGTCGGCCTCGGCCCGCACCCCCTTGCGTTCCACGGTGCAGGGCAGCGTGCCGGCGGCCAGCGCCCGTTCCGCCCCGGCCGACAGCTCGAGCGGGTCGGCCCCGGCCAGAGCCACCTCCCACTCGGAGGAGGTGACGGCCTGCTGCAGGGAGCCGTCACCCGAGGGGACCGGCGCGACCGCAACCACGTCGACCCCGGGGGGCAGGGCGGCCGACAGCGAGTCGGGAAGAATGTCGAGATCGACCGCCGAGCCCTCGACCAGCTCGAGGTCGAGCAGCTCGCAGGTGGACTCGGCGCCGGTGGGCAGGGCCAGGCCAAAAGCGACCTTGGCCCGGGGGGAGAACCCGGCGGAGCGGGCGACGGGCACCTCGGCCCGCCGCAGCGCCCGCTCCAGGCTGCGGGCCAGGTCGCGGTGGCCGAGGAACCGGACGCGGCCGAGCTTGGTGTAGCGCAGGCGCAGACGGCCGCCCACCCCGCTCATGAACGACTCCCGGCCGAGGCCGCCACACGGGTGGGGCCGAGGGTGACGGGGATGACGCCGCCGGTCGACAGGTCCTGGCCCGTGCCCTGGCTGCCGCCGGCCGGCGGGACGGACGAGGCGACCATGTGCTCGACCCCCGAGTCAGTGCAGGCGCCGCAGTCGTAGCAGGGGGTCCAGCGACAGTCCTCGACCATGGCCTCGGCGAGGGCATCCTCCCAGTCCTGCCACAGGAAGTCCTCGTGGAGGCCGGCCGACAGGTGGGCCCACGGCAGGGCCTGGTGCCGGGGCCGGTCGGCGTGGACGAGGGCGTCGAGGTCGACCCCGTAGTCCCGGCAGGCGTCGACCCAGCGCGCCAGCTCGAAGTGCTCGCTCCACTCCTGGAAGGTGCCACCGGCCCGCCAGACCGCCTCGATGACCGGGCCGATGCTGCGGTCGCCCCGGGACATGAGCCCCTCGATCGTGGTGGCGGCGGGGTCGTGCCACTTGAGCTGCACGCCCTTGGCCGTGCGGGCGGCCGTGCGCAGAAGGTTGACCTTGCGCTGCAGCTCGGCCGTCGAGTCCTGCCCGAACCACTGGAACGGGGTCTGGGGCTTGGGGACGAAGCCACCGACGCTCACCGTCACCGTGGCGCCCCTGGTGTGGGCCCGGCCGATCTCGGCGCAGCGCCGGCCCAGGTCGATGATGCCGAGCACGTCCTCGTCCCGCTCGGTGGGCAGCCCGATGAGGAAGTACAGCTTGAGGCGGCGCCACCCCTGCGAGAAGGCGGCGTCGACCGCGGTGTACAGGTCCTCCTCGCGGATCAGCTTGTTGATCACCTTGCGCATCCGCCAGGTACCCCCCTCGGGGGCGAAGGTGAGGCCGGGGCGGCGGGCGCCGGCCACGCCGGCGGCCAGCCCGACGGTGAAGGCGTCGACCCGCAGGCTGGGCAGCGACACGGCCACGTCGTTGCACGTGATGGCGCCGACCACCTCCTCGATGCCGGAGTAGTCGGCGGTGGACAGGCTGGTGAGGGTGACCTCGTCGTGACCGGTGCGGGCCAGGCCGTCGGTCACCATCTGGGCGACCTGAGCGGCCGGGCGCTCCCGCACCGGGCGGGTGATCATCCCGGCTTGGCAGAAGCGGCAGCCCCGGGTGCAGCCCCGGAACACCTCGACGTTCAGCCGGTCGTGCACCACCTCGGTGAGGGGCACCAGCTGACGCCTGGGGTAGGGCCAGGCGGCCAGGTCGGGGATCGTTCGCTTGACCACCACGGCGGGGGCGGCCGGGTCGTCGGGCACCACCCGGCCGTCGGGCTCCACCCGGTAGAGCGAGGGCACGTAGACCCCGGGCACCCCGGCCAGCAGCCGGTGCACGCCAAGGCGACCGCCGGGGTGGCCGGCCCGCTTCCAGGCTCCGACCACCTCGGTGATCTCACCCACCACCTCCTCCCCGTCGCCCAGCACGGCGGCGTCGACGTGGAGGGCCAGCGGCTCCGGGTTGAACGAGCAGTGGCCGCCGATGAGGACCAGCGGGTCGCTCTCGGCCCGCGCCGCGCTACGCAGGGGCACACCGGCCAGGTCGATGCACGACACGACGTTGGTGTAGGTCAGCTCGGCGGCCAGGTTGAAGGCGAGGATGTCGAAGTCGCGGGCCGGGCGGGTCGACTCGATGCTGAACAGCGGCACCCCGGCGGCCCGCAGCTCGACCTCGAGGTCGACCCAGGGGGCGTAGGCCCGCTCGGCCACGGCGTCGTCCCGCTCGTTCAGGATCTCGGCCAGGATCTGGAGGCCGGCGTTCGGAAGCCCCACCTCGTAGGTGTCGGGGTAGGTGAGCAGCCAGGCCACCTTGTCCGGGTGGTGCACCGGGTCGGCCGCCCCCTCCTCCAGCCCGATGTAGCGCGCCGGCTTCTGGACCCGCTCGAGCAGTGGCTCGACGTGCTCCCAGATGCTTCCCGTGTCCATCTCCCGACCGAGCCTACCGGCGGCCTCCCGCAAGCACCTGGGTCAGATCGCCGGGTCAGGAGTAGCGGCGCATGTGGACGTTGAGGACCAGGCCGATGGCCCCGAAGCAGGCCAGGGTCGAGGAGCCGCCGTAGCTGACGAAGGGCAGGGTGATGCCGGTGATCGGCATGATCCCCATGGTCATGCCCACGTTCTCGAACATCTGGAAGCACAGCATGGCCAGCACCCCGACGCAGATGAGGGTGCCGACGGTGTCGTTGGCATGCACCGCCGCCCGCCAGGACCGCCACATCACCACCCCGAACAGCGCCAGCAGCAGCACCGAGCCGAGCAGCCCCGTCTCCTCCCCCACCACCGAGAAGATGAAGTCGGTGTGCTGCTCGGGGATGTAGCTCAGCTTGGTCTGGGTGCCCTCGAAGATGCCCTTGCCGACGATCCCCCCCGAGCCGATGGCGATCTTCGACTGGTTGAGGTTGAAGCCGTCACCACCCAGGTCCCTGGTGGGGTCGAGGAAGGTGGTGAGGCGGTCCTTCTGATACGTCTGGAGGACACCGCTGCCCAGCACCCCGGCGCTGATGCTGACGACCAGGACGGCCAGCAGCAGGAGGTAGCGGCCCTTGGTGCCGCTCACCGACAGGATCGCCACCGTGACCGCCCCGAAGACCAGGGCGGTGCCGAGGTCGGGCTGGAGGAGGATGAGGAGCAGGGGGCCTCCGGCCAGCAGAAGGGCGTTGAGGATGCGGCGCGGCCCCATGCCGACCAGGTCCCGGGAGGAGCCCGACAGGCCGCAGTAGGAGGCCAGCATGATGATGACGCCGAGCTTGGCGAACTCCGAGGGCTGCAGCTGGAAGCCGCTCGGGAGGGTGAACCAGGCCTGGGCCCCCCGGGTGTTCGACCCGAGGGGGGTGAGCACGGCAAAGAGCAGGAAGAGAGTGCCCCCGTAGATGAGGGGGGCCAGCTCGCGCAGCCGGCGGTAGTCGATGGCCGCAGCGAAGGCCATGACCCCGAGGCCTATGACCACGTACAGGCCCTGGCGCTCGAGGAAGTAGGGGTCGACGGTGTCGGCGCCCCGCCGGGCGCGGGTGGCCGAGAAGATCATCAGGGCGCCGATGCCGGCGATGGCAGCCACGGCCACCACCAGCACCCAGTCGACGTGGCGCCACGCCGCGCCAGGGTCCTGGTCGACGTTGGTGAGGGCCACCCGGCGGGGGTAGGGGTTAGGTGATGCCGTGGACATGGGCGCCCTTCCTAGTCGGCGCTCTGGACGGAGCGGATCTCACCCAGGGGCTTGCCCGACAGGTGCTCCCAGATGCGGCGGGCCACCGGGGCGGCGGTGGTGCCGCCGAAGCCGGCCTCCTCGATGATGACCGACATGGCGAAGCGGGGCGCGTCGAAGGGGCCGTAGGAGGCGAAGATGGCCGTGTCCATCTGCGGCTTGGGCTGCTGGGCCGTGCCCGTCTTGCCAGCGATCGGGATGCCGCTGTAGCCGGCGAACGCTGCCGCGGCGGTGCCCGACGGGTTGGCCACCGCCCCCCGCAGGCCCTGGTGGATGGGTTCGCGGATCTCGGGGGGCAGGGCCATGGTGCTCTTGGTGACCGGCCCCAGCTGGGTGCCGGTGACACCGGTGGGGTCCTGCGGGGTGGTGACCTGGCGGGCGATCCGGGCCTCGTACAGGGTGCCGCCGTTGGCGAAGGTGGCGTACTCCATGGCCAGCTGCAGGGGGGTGACCACCGTCTCGCCCTGGCCGATGGCGACGTTCACGTTGTCGCCGATGTACCACTTCGGGTTGGGGAACAGCTTGGGCTTGCTCTGGTTGAGGCTCTTGCGAACCTCGGGGTCGCTCACCCGCCCCTCGGCCTCGGCGGCCAGGCGGATGCCGGTGCGCTGGCCCAGGCCCAGCTGGCGCGCCGTGTCCTGGATCGCCTTTTCCCCATAGGTGTCGCGGCCGATCCAGAACTTGGCCCCGACGTCGTAGAAGTAGGCGTCGGAGGAGACCGTGATGGCCTCGCTCAGGTTCACCGCACCCTTGGGCGTACGGCCGGCGTTCTGGAACTCGCACCGGCCCGAGCACGGCGGCGGGATCCGGTAGTAGCCGATGTCGTTGTAGCGGGCGTCAGGGTTGGCGATCACGCCCTTCACCAGGCCGGCTACGGCGGTGGGCAGCTTGAAGGTGGAGGCCGGCGGGTAGAGGCCCTGGATGGCCCGGTTGGTCAGCGGCTTGTCGGGGTTGTCGTTGTAGGCCTGGAAGGCCAGGGTCGAGATGCCGCCCACGAAGTCGGTCGGCTCGAAGTCGGGCACCGAGGCCATGGCCAGCACGGCCCCGTCGGTGACGTCGACCACCACGGCGGATCCGCCCGGCGCCCGCAGGAACCGGGGGTCCTCGTTGGTGAACCGGAGTTGTCGGGCCCGGGTGAGCCCGAGCCGGAGCGACTCCTCGGCCGTGGCCTGCAGCTTGGCATCGATGGTCAGCCACACATCGTCGCCCTGGATGGGCTCGGCCAGGCGGCGCTCGGCTAGCACCTTGTTCTTGCGGTCGACCTCGAGGGCGACCACCCCGGGCCTGCCCCGCAGCTCGTCGTCGAAGGACGCCTCGACCCCGGTCTTGCCGATCTCGTCGTTGTCCTTGTAGCTGCGGCACTCGTCCACCGGGTCGACCAGGCCGTTGGGCGGGGGCTTCTCGGCCTGCAGTCGGTCGAGCTCTCGGCGGGTGATGGGACCGACGGTGCCGACGACGTGGCTGGCCAACGAGCCGAGCGGGTAGCGACGGCTGGCCAGCGGGACGGCGTCGACGCCGGGGAAGGTGGCCGAGTTCTCCTTCATGAAGATGACCTTCTCCGGGGGCACGCCAAAGGCCACCGGCACCGGCTTCAGGTTGCTGTAGCGCAGGTCCCTCAGCCGCTTCTCGAGCTCCTCGATGGGGATGGCCAGCAGGGCCGAGAGGCGGGTCAAGGTGTCGGGCCGCTCCGCCACCGTCTTCTTCGACACCGTGACCGCCGTCGTAACCTCGTTGTCGACGATCACCTCGCCGTTGCGGTCGCGGATGCGGCCCCGGGGGGCGGGCTCGCACAGGATCCGAACCTCGTTGCGCTTGGCCGCCTCGACGAAGCTC
>JBBPYZ010000187.1:0-4180 GCA_038199465.1 Acidimicrobiales bacterium
CATCGTTCTGACCGGGGCCAGCGCCGGCATCGGGGCGGCGTCCGCCGTGGAGCTGACCCGCCAGGGCCACTCGGTCACAGCCGTCGGCCGATCGGCCACCAAGCTGGCCGCCGTGCGCAGCAGGATGCTGGCCGTGGCTCCGGGCGGCCTGGAGGTCCCGGAGCCGGAGACGGCCGACTTCGCCACGCTCGCCAGCGTGCGGGCCCTGGCCGAGACGCTGCTCGAGCGCTGCCCCCGAATCGACGTGCTGGCCAACAACGCCGGGCTCATCGTTCCCCGCCGCCAGGAGACCGCCGACGGCTTCGAGATGACCTTCGCCGTCAACCACCTGGCCCCGTTCCTGCTCACCAACCTCCTCGTCGGCCGCCTAGCCGACTCCGGCGGCCGGGTCGTCACCACCTCTTCCGATGCGCACAAGCGCGGCCGGATCCACGAGGACGACCTGCAGCTCCACCGGTGGGGCCGGTGGAAGGCCTACTGCCAGTCCAAGCTGGCCAACGTCCTGTTCACCTCCGAGCTGGGCCGCCGCACCGGCCTGCCCGCCACCTGCTTCCACCCGGGCCTGGTGCGCACCGACTTCGGGCGGGGCTCGTTCGTGAAGGTCCTGTCGAACGTGATCCGGCCCCTGTACCGCACCCCCGAGCAGGGGGCCGAGACGCTGGTGTGGCTGGCCACCGACCCCGAGGGCGGCGCCCCGACGGCCACCTACTACGCCGACTCCGCCCCCGGGAAGCCCACCGCCACGGCCACCGACCCCGAGCTGGCCCACCGCCTGTGGGAGACCAGCGCCACCCTGGTCGGCCTGTCGGCGAGCTGATCCGCAGAGACGAGAGCGGCCCCGCCTCAGCGGGCCGCTGCCCGGTCTGCTTGGCTGGGCCGATGGCATGTGACCTGCTGATCGAGGTGGAGAACCGGCCCGGGGCGCTGGCGAAGGTGGTGGCGGCGATCAGCGACGCCGGCGTCAACATCTCGGGCGCCACGTGCACCCGACCAGAGGGGTCGGCGGCGCTCCACATCCTGGTGCCCTACCCGGAGGCGGCCAAGCACGCCCTGGCCACCGCCGGGGTCACCATCACCAGCGAGCGCGAGGTGGTGGTGGTCGACGCCGACGACCGGCCCGGGGTGCTGGCCGACCTGGCCCGCACCGTGGCCGAGGCCGGCGTCGACCTCGACCTGCTCTACCTGGCCACCAAGACCCGGATCGTCTTCGGCTCGCCCGACCTCGAGGGCCTGCGGGCCGCCCTCGGCGTGCGCGCCACCGCCTGAGCCGAGCCGCTACCCCGGGAACGGCGGCGGCTCGGAGGCGTATGGCGGCGTGGGAGAAGGCGGCGGCGGCGTCGGGTTCGGCGTCGCCCGGGGCTGGCCCGACGCCGTCCAGGTGATCTTGGCCCCGTCGGCCTCGGCCGCGATCAGCTCGGCCCGCAGCGCCTCGAGGCGGGAGGCGTCGATCGGCTCCGACCGGCCGACCAGCTCGAGGAAGGCCAGGGCGCCCAGCTCCTCGAGCAGCTTGTCGACCAGGCGGCCGCGCAGAAGGGTCGAGGTCTTGTCGACCACGGTGTCCGGCAGCTCCTGGGCCTGGACCTTGGTCTTGTCGAGGATGCCCACGGGCCTAGCGCTTCCGCTCTTGATGACGGCCTGGGCGGCCGCCAGCCGGGCGATCGGCACCCGGAAGGGCGAGCACGACACGTAGTCGAGCCCGGCGTCGTAGAACAGCTGGATCGACTCCGGGTCGCCGCCGTGCTCGCCGCACACCCCGAGCTTGAGGTCGGGCTTCACCGACCGGCCGCGCTCGGCGCCCATGCGCACCAGCTCGCCCACACCGTCCTGGTCGATGGTGTCGAAGGGGTCGCGCTGCAGCAGGCCCTGCTCGAGGTAGGCCGGCATCGTCTTGGCCGACACGTCGTCACGGCTGAAGCCGAAGGTCATCTGGGTCAGGTCGTTGGTGCCGAAGGAGAAGAAGTCGGCCACCTCGGCCATGTCGGCCGCCCGCAGAGCGGCGCGGGGGGTCTCGATCATGGTGCCGATGGTCACGTCGCCCACGTGGCCGGCCTCGGCGATGGCCAGCTCCACCCAGTACCGGGCGACGGCCATCTCCTCCCGGTTGACGGTGAGGGGGATCATGACCTCGACCACGGGGGTCCCGCCGGCCGCCACCCGCTCGGCGCAGGCCTCGAGCAGCGCCCGCACCTGCATCCCGTACAGGCCCGGCTTGACCACGCCGAGGCGCACGCCCCGGGTGCCCAGCATGGGGTTGACCTCGTCCCACTCGCGGGCGGCGTCGAGGAGGCGCTGCTCCTCCTCGGACAGCCCCGAGGTGGCCTCCTTCACCACCAGCTCCTCGGTGGAGGGGAGGAACTCGTGCAGGGGCGGGTCGAGCAGGCGGACGCAGACCGGCAGTCCGTCCATCGCTTTGAGGATCTCGACGAAGTCGTCCTTCTGGGCACCTCGCAGGGCCTCGAGGGCGGCGATCTCCTCCTCGGGGGTGGCGGCCAGGATCATCTGGCGCACGATGGGCAGGCGGCCCTCACCGAGGAACATGTGCTCGGTGCGGCACAGCCCGATGCCCTCGGCCCCGAAGCCGCGCGCGTTGGTGGCGTCGGGACCGTTGTCGGCGTTGGCCCGCACCTTCAGGGTCCCGGCGCGCACGTCGTCGGCCCAGCCGAGCAGGGTGTGGAACTCCTCGGAGGCGACGCCGGCCGCCACCTTGACCGCACCGAGGACGACCTGGCCGGTGGCCCCGTCGAGCGAGATCACGTCGCCCTCCTCCACCACGGCGGAACCGGCCGTGAAGCGCCTGCCGCTGATCTTCAGCGACTCGGCACCCACGATGGCGGGCTTGCCCCAGCCCCGGGCCACGACGGCGGCGTGCGACACCAGACCGCCCCGGGTGGTGAGGATGCCCTCGGCCACGATCATCCCGTGCACGTCCTCGGGCGAGGTCTCGTTGCGGACCAGGATCACCTTCTCCCCCCGCTTGGACGCCTCCTCGGCGTCACCGGCGGTGAAGTACACCTGGCCCACCGCGGCTCCCGGCGAGGCGCCCAGGCCCTTGGCCACGGCGGTGACCGGCTCGGCGAACTGCGGGTGCAGCACCTGGTCGAGCAGGTCGGCAGAGATGCGGGAGATGGCCTCCTCCCGGGAGATGGAGAGGTCGCCGCTGGCGGTCATCTCGACGGCCATGCGCAGGGCGGCCACGCCGTTGCGCTTGCCGACCCGGGTCTGCAGCATCCAGAGCTTGCCCTGCTCGATGGTGAACTCGGTGTCGCACATGTCCTTGTAGTGGCCCTCGAGCGTGGTGAAGATCCCCAGCAGCTCGGCGTGGATCTCGGGGAACTGGGCCTTCATGTCGTCGAGGGTCTCGGTGTTGCGGATGCCGGCCCCCACGTCTTCGCCCTGGGCGTTGACCAGGAAGTCGCCGTAGGGCACGTTCTCGCCGGTGGAGGGTGACCGGGTGAAGCCCACGCCCGTGGCGCTCTGGTCATCGCGGTTGCCGAACACCATGGCCTGCACGTTGACGGCGGTGCCGAGGTCGTGGGGGATGCGCTCGCGCACCCGGTAGGCCCGGGCCCGAGCCCCGTCCCAGCTCTTGAACACGGCCTCGACGGCGCCCCGCAGCTGCTCGCGCGGGTCCTGGGGGAACGGTGCACCCGTGGCCTTCTCGACGATGGCCTTCTCCTCCTCGCACAGCGCCCGCAGCCGCTCGGCGGGGACGTCGGCGTCGTTGGTCGTGCCGCTGTCGTGCTTGGCCGCCTCGAGCGCCTCGTCGAAGGGAGCCCCGTCGACCCCGAGCACGATCCGCCCGTACATGGCGATGAAGCGGCGGTAGGAGTCGTAGGCGAAGCGCTCGTCCATGGCCTTGGCCAGGCCCTCGACGCTGGCGTCGTTGAGCCCGAGGTTGAGGACGGTGTCCATCATCCCGGGCATCGAGAACTTGGCCCCGGAGCGGACGCTTACCAGGAGCGGGTCGGCGGCGTCGCCCAGCCGGCGGCCCATCTTCTCCTCGAGCCGCACGACCTGGGCAGCCACCTCGGTGTCGAGACCGTCCGGCCAACCCGAGGCCATGTAGTCGTTGCAGGCCTCGGTCGAGATGGTGAACCCGGGGGGCACCGGCAGGCCCAGCACCGACGTCATCTCGGCCAGGTTGGCCCCCTTGCCCCCGAGGAGGTCCTTCTGCTCCATG
>JBBPYZ010000188.1:0-5417 GCA_038199465.1 Acidimicrobiales bacterium
AACCCGACGACGCTTTCCTGCGCGCCTGGTACGAGGTGTGGTGGGCCGAGGCCGAGCAGATCGAGGCGGGTATCGGTGACCAGGTCGCCGCCGCCCGCATCTGTCGCTGGCAGCGCCACCTCGGCTGGGTGTTCGAGGAGCAGGCTCGTGCCCATGCCATCCGCCTGGCGGCGCGAGGGGACCTGCCCGCCGATGCCCGCTACGGCCGATGGTGGTCGACGTCCGGGCAGAAGGCGGAGATCGATGTGCTCGGCGTCGTCGGGGGAAGGGCCGCCGTCATCGGCGAAGCGAAGTGGGACGCCCGACCCCTCGGTCACCGGATGCTGGATGAGCTGAAGGCCAAGGAGCGGGCGGCCCCCGATCCCCTGCCGTTTCCCATCCTCTGCACGTGGTCGCGTGGCGGCGCCATCGACGAGCTGACGAAGGCCGGCGTGCGCGCCTTCACCCCCGTCGACATGATCGAACGCTGACGGCCGGACGGGGTCTGGCGAGGAGCGGCTGACCGGCAGGCAGCGCACCGGGCTCGGCTCACGCCGACTCAGGCCGGCGCCGCCTCGCCGTTGGCCAGGGCGAACATCTCGTGCTCCTCGCCGGTGTCGGCCCAGTCCTCGAACTGCAGGACGCCGAGCTCGCCGAACTTGGTGCGCAGCCAGCCGTCGCCGACGTCGAGCAGGCCCAGCTTCTTGCAGTTGGGCACGATCTTGGAGAACAGCATCTGCTGGAACATCAGGCGCTCGGGGGACTTCAGCACCAGCTCGACGGCCTCCTTCACGGGCACGCCCATTCGCTCCCACACCTCCTGCTGGAGGAACCGGTCACGCATGCGCACCGCCGCCTCAAAGGCGAACTCCTGGCGCTCCCGCAGCTCGGCCTGGGTCAGCTCCTGGTAGTGATCCTGAAGGGACAGCACGCCGAAGGCCACGTGACGGGCCTCGTCGGCCATCACCAGGCGCAGCATCTTCTTCAGCAGCGGCTCGGTGGTGAGCTGATGGATGAAGCCGAAGGCGGCCAGGGCCAGCCCTTCGACCATGATCTGCATGCCCAGGTAGGTCATGTCCCAGCGGCTGTCGCGGATGATGTCGTCCAGCAGCAGCTTCAGGTGGGCGTTGACCGGGTAGTGCCCACTCATCTTGGTCTCGATGTACTTGGCGAACACCTCGACGTGGCGGGCCTCGTCCATGACCTGGGTGGCCGCGTAGAACTTGGCGTCGATCCACGGCACCGTCTCTACGATTCGGGCCGTGCACACCAGGGCACCCTGCTCGCCGTGGAGGAACTGCGAGAGCATCCAGCTCTGGGACTCGACGCCGAACTCAAGCCACTCCTTGTCGCCCCACTTGGCGAAGGGGGTGCCGGTCATGTCGACGCTCCCGTTCATGCCCGGGTTGGCGAGGGCGTTGTTGCGGGCCACCTCTTCCTGGTCGACCGGTATCGACCAGTCGAGGTCGGTCTCGGCGTTCCACATGCTGGTCTTGGCCTTCTCGTACAGGCGGTGCAGCTTGGGGCGCGACCCCTTCTCGTAATCCCAGGTGAAGACGGTGTCGAACTCGCTCTGCACGGCCGCGACCAGCGAGCCGTCGTCGGGGGTGGTGACGCTGAGGATGGCTTCGAGGTCGTCGACCTCGTCACGCCCGATCAGCTCGGCCTCGGTCGTCCTGTCGGTCACGGCGTCCTTCCGGAGATCTCGATGCCCCGGGCACCCGGACCGGTTCCAGCGGCACCCTGGCAGCGTAGGTTTCGAGGCATCGCTACCCGGGCCATGCGACGGGATATTCCCCGTCGGTCGTGAGCCGTGGGCGGCACGCTACCGTCGCCGCGATGGCCGACCTGACCGAGCAACCCGGGCCGGAGGCCTCGGAGCGGCCCCGACCCCCCCGCTGGGTGCTGCCCGCGCTGCTCGGCGCCGTCGGCGTCCTGGTGGTGGCGTCGAACCTGGGGAACATCTTCTACGCCACGCTCGTCGAGCGCCGCCCGGCGCTCCTGCTGTCCCTCAACTCCACCAACCGGGTCCTGGTCGGCGTCACCAACCAGCTCGACGCCCCCACCTACTACGGCATCGGCTTTGTCCGCCTCCTGGTGGCCGACCCCCTCTTCTACCTGCTCGGCCTATTCTACGGCGACGCCGCCATCCGTTGGATCGAAAAGAAGATGGGCGACGGCGCCGCCTCGATCGGGTGGTTCGAAAAGGCCTTCAACAAGGCCCGCTACCCGATCGTGCTGATCGCCCCCAACAACCCGGTCTGCCTGCTGGCCGGGGCCAGCGGGATGCCCGTGCCGGTGTTCCTCGCCCTCAACGCGATCGGCACCATCGGCCGCCTCTACCTGGCCCGCCTCTTCGGCGCGGCGTTCACCGCCCCCATCTCGGCAGTCACCGGCTTCCTCGACCGCTACCGCTGGCCCATCCTCGCCGCCTCCCTGGCCCTGTTCGCGCTCCAGTCAGCGCTGAAGCGCAAGCAGGGCAAGCCCGCAAGCGAGCTTGGCTCCCTGTCGGAGCTGAAGCAGGAGATCGACGCCACGGAGACCGACGACCAGCGGTAACCGGGCTCAGCCGGTCGCAAGCCGCGAGGAACCGACCTCCTGGCTCACACCTGGCACGCTGTGGCCATGAGCGAGCCCAGCCCCGCCGAGATCCGAGCCTGGGCCCGAGCCAACGGGCACGCCGTCGCCGACCGGGGCCGCATCCCGGCTGCCGTCGCCGCCGCCTACAAGGCCGCCCACCAGTCCCCCGCCGCCACCGGCGCAGGCACCTCCAGCCGGCCGCCTCGCCGCCCGGTCGTCCGCGGCGAAGGGGTCCGCAGGGGCGCCCGCTCGGCGCCCGTGCCGGCCCCCGACGACCCTTGTGAGGCGCCGGCGGCCGAACCTCCCGCGGAGGAGCCGACCTGGCGGCCGCCGGAGGCCGAGGTTCCGACCGTGACGGAGCGGCCGGCCTGGCGGCCCACGGCCTGGGGCGCGCCGCCGTCGGCGCCGTCTCCCTCCTCAACGCCGCCGCCACAATGGGGGCCGCCCGGCCCGAGACCGGCCTGGGGCCCGCCTCCGCCGGCGCCGAGCGACCGGGACGGGTTCGCCATCTCCTCGCTGGTGCTGGGCATCATCCCGGTCCTCGCCGGTATCCTCGGCATCGTCTACGGCATCGTCGCCCTGGTGCGGATCCGGCGGTCCAGCCGCCGGGGACGGGGCCTGGCCATCGCCGGGATCGTCCTCGGCAGCCTCTGGGTCGTGGGCATCACCTCGGCGCTGGCCATCCTGGTGGCCAACACCGGCGACAGCGGCGCCGACGGGACAGTCGTGGCCCGTGGCTCGGTGGCAGCCACCGAGCTGCGGACGGGCGACTGCCCGTCCGCCCTCCCCGACAGCGCGGCCAGGACGCTCAACGTCGTGCCCTGCACGGAGCCGCACGTCGCCGAGGTCTTCGCCACCTTTTCGATCAGCTCCGGTGCCTATCCCGGTGAGGCCGAGGCGAAGCGCTTCGGCGGCGGTGGCTGCACCGACCGGCTCGCCGGGTACGTGGGCCCCGGGAGAGAGGACGAGTTCGACGTCGTCTTCCTCTATCCCACCGACCTGAGCTGGCGGTTCGGCGACCGCGCCGTGAGCTGCCTGGTCACCGCACCGGACGGCGCGGCTCCGCTCCCGCTACGGTCCACCAAGGCCCGGTGACGAGCCGGCGAACCCGTCGACGCCCCGAGCGGCTCAGAGGAAGGGATCGAGGTCCAGGGTCACGCCGGGACTCGCAGCTATGGCCCGAACGGCGAGCAGCACGCCGGGCATGAACGAGGCGCGGCTGCTGGTGTCGTGGCGAAGCGTCAGCCACTGGCCCTCGGCACCGAAGACGACCTCATGGCTGGCCACCATTCCCCGCTGCCGCTGGGCGTGGACGTGGATCCCCTCGACCACGCCGCCCCGGGCCCCGGCCACCACCTCGGCTGTGGTCGGGTCGGGCGCCCAGGGTTCGGTGCCCCGGGCGGCGGCGATGCGGCGAGCGGTGACGATGGCCGTGCCGGATGGAGCGTCGGCCTTCTGGTCGTGGTGCAGCTCGGTGATCTCACAGGTGGCGAAGTGGGCGGCACAGCGCTCGGCCAGCTGCATCAGCAGCACCGCCCCGATGGCGAAGTTGGCCACCAGGGCCAGGTTGGGCGGGCCGACGAACAGCCGCCGCAGCTCGGCCACCTCCTCCTCGGTGAACCCGGTGGTGCCCACCACGGCGTGCACCCCGGCCGCCGCGCACCAGCGCAGTCCGTCCATGGCCTGGCCGGCGGCGGTGAACACCACCACCACGTCGCTGCCGGCCAGGTCGTCCAGTCGGTCACCGATGTCGACCCCGGCTCCGAGCGCCAGGTCGTCGGAGGCTTCCACCGCTGCGCAGACGGTCTGACCCATGCGGCCCCGGGCCCCGAGCACCCCCACGGTCATCACCTCGTCGACCCTACGACGCCAGCTCCCGGGCTCGATCGCCATTCCGGCCCGAGCAGGGTGACGAGGACGACCCAGAGGTGGAACACGATCGCCGGCACCACCTCGGCCACCACGGCCCGGCCGGCGACTGACAGCACCACGCCCACAACGCAACCCGCGACCTCCAACGCCATGAGGCCGTAGCTCACCCGGCGCCAGCGGCCCGGGAGCTGGGCGGCGGCGTAGCGCCACATCAGGAGGGGCAGCGAGAGGCCGAGGAGGATGCCGGCGGCGGTGTGCACGGTGCCGGCCGTGCCTTCCCCCCCTATCGGAACGAGGGCGACGACCACCTGGCAGGCCTGACCGCCGAGGAAGACGACCAGGAAGCTGGTGGGCCGGGCCAGATGTCGCCCCACCTCGACGGCAAAGGCGGAGAAGCCCAGGGCGGCCACGAGCAGCCCCAGGCGGAACAGCACGATCCCACGCGGGTCCGTCCCGAGGTAGCTGATGGGGCGGTCGTCGCCCACGCCCAACCCCGCCCGCACCATGCCGACGGGGAGGGTCGTCCACAGGGCGGCGACCGCAGCGATCCCCGTCCAACGCCACACCGTCTGGCCACGGGCCCAGGCGTTGGTGCCGGTGGCGACGTCGCTCAGTGGGCTGGCCCCCGCCGGAACAGCGCCGCCGGCCGCAGGCGCACCGGGAAGGGCTCCTCCACCTCGAACAGTCCCTCGCCCTCGGCCCGGCCCACCTCGGCATAGGTGCCGTTGCGCAGGGTGTAGGCCACGAGGGTGGGCCCGATCGGGTTGAGCACCCAGTAGTGGGGCACGCCGAAGCGGGCGTAGCCGGCGAACTTGCGGACCAGGTCGTGGTCGGGGTTCGACGGCGAGAGAACCTCGATGGCCAGCACCGGCGGCACATCGAGGGGGCGGCGCTCGACCACGTCCTCGTCCCACACCGAGTAGTCAGGCTCGTAGGTGGTGGACTCCTCCGGCTGGTAGTCGAACGGCGCCACCAGCCCGAGGAGG
>JBBPYZ010000189.1:0-4232 GCA_038199465.1 Acidimicrobiales bacterium
ATGGGGGCGTCGGCCACCACGAGCAGGGCGGTGGCCGCCGGGCCGGGCACGAGCGGCTCGTGGATGTGGACGATGTCGAAGCCCTCGTCGCGCAGGGCCCGCACGGTGCGCAGGACGGCGGAGATGTCGGGGGCGATGGGGGCCACCGACCCGTTGGCCGCCAGCGGGATCGAGCTGCCGAGCGGCACGACCCCGGGCTCGGGCGGCGGGCCGTCGCAGGGACCGAGCACCCGCACGTCGTGGCCCAGCTTGCGCAGGGCCCGGCCCAGCCCGAGCACCTGGGCCTGGACGCCTCCCGGCAGGGTGAGCGAGTACGGCGAGACCTGGGCGATCCTCACCGCTTCTCCAGAACGAGGTCGCTGGGCCAGTTGGGCTGAATGAGATGCCACTGGTCGGGAGCACGGCGGATGAGGATCTCAAGCTCGCGGGCCACGTCCTGGGTGACCCGAGCCACGTCGGCCCGCAGCGTGGTGCGGCGGGCGGTGTCGAGCGGCGGGCGGAGGACGGCCTCGTGGCCGTGCCGGTCGGCGTAGACGGCGATCGGGACCAGCGGCGCCCCGGTGCGCAGGGCCAGGGTCGCCGGGCCTCCGGGCAGGGTGGTGCGCTCGCCGAAGAAGTCGACGGCGATGCCCGTGCCGGCCAGGTCGCGGTCGCACAGCAGGCAGACCACGTGGTTGGCAGCCAGGGCCCGGGCCACGGCCGCCCCGGCGTGGGCGTCGGCGGCCACCACCGTCATCCCCATGGCCTGGCGCAGATCGGTGAACCACCGGAACGCCTCCGGCGGCCGGAGCGCCTCGACCACCACGGTGATGGGGTCGCCCATGCGGGCGATGAAGGCGCCGGCCAGCTCCCAGCCCCCCAGGTGGGGCAGGGCCAGCACCACACCGCGGCCGGCCGCCAGGCCGGCCTCGAGGTGCTCGCGCCCGCGGAACGACAGCCCCCGCTCCAGCTCGTCGAGGCTGAGCGAGGGGACCCTGAAGGTGTCCACCCAGTACCGGGCATAGGAGGCCAGCGCCCGACGGGCCTGGCGGTCGACCTCGGTCTGGGCTGCGTCCGGGCCGAGCACCCGTCGCAGGTGGCGGCGCAGCATCCGTCGCCGCTCGGACGGGGCGGCCGCGAACAGGCTCCCCGCCACGGTGGCCAGGGCCAGGCTCATCGGCTCCGGGAGCACCTTGGCCAGGTTGGCCCCGGCCCGCAGCCGCTGCACCGGGTTCACGGGCGCCGCACCGGCCAAGGCCGGGCTGCGCCCGAAGTCACGGGCGGGTTCGGCGTGGTCGGGTGGGGCGCTCGCCCTGGCGCTCCCGCCAGCGTGCGCCCAGCGGCTCCCGGCCCGCGGCGGCCACCCGACGCTGGCGGCGGGCGTCGCGCAGGGCGGCGTTTGCGTCCCGCCACGCCTGGAGCCTGACGTCGAGGGGTTCGCGCTCGATCCCGTCGCGCGTGGCCCGGAACAGCTTCGGTTCGGGGACCTCGACGCCCCGCTCGGCCAGCTCGGCGGCCCGGGCCACCGTGGCCTGGCGCCAGACCTTCACGAAGCGCTGGACGGCGGTGACCCCGGTGAGGCCCAGCATGACCCACAGGATGGGGACGAGCAGCACCGGGATGAGCAGGCCCAGGCTCAGGGCGATCATCCGCTCGGCCCGCTCCATCAGCCCGCCCTTGGCGTCGAAACCGAGGGACTCGGCCTTGGCTCGCTGGTAGGAGACCAGGGTGGAGACCCCGAGGACGGCGAAGGCCAGCATGGCCATGTGGCCGCCCTCGGCGTTCTGGAGGTGCCAGGCGATGCCGCCGAGGACCAAGGCGTCGGTGACCCGGTCGGCCGTCGAGTCGAAAAAGGCGCCCCGCACCGAGGTGGTCCCGGCCGCCTTGGCCACCGGCCCGTCGAGCAGGTCGGGTATGGCCGACAGCACGAACAACCCCAGTCCGACGAGCAGCCGTCCGCTGCCGATGGTGACGGCGGCGGCTGCAGCTAGGACCAATCCCAGCACGGTGAGGTGGTCGGCGCTCAGTCCCGTGCGGCGCACGATCACCGCCACCGGTCCGGTGCGCTTGTCGACGCCGTGGCGAAAGCGACCGTCGAACACGTGTGGCAGGCTCCTCAGTGCAGGCCTGGGGCGGCAACTGCAGCAAGCGGAGCGTAGCACCGGGGCGCCGCTGGGCGAGCACCCACCACGCCCGCGTCGCGTTAGACGTCGAGTTCGGACCAGTCCTCGGGGTTGTCGTCCACCGCGCTGCCCAGGATCTCGCCGCTGATGCCGTCGACCACGACCAGGCCCCGCTTGGTCGGGGGCTCGTCGGCGGAGAACACCAGCACCCGCCAGGTGGGAATCGAGGCCAGCCCCCGCCAGGCCATCTGGGCCGAGGCGTGGCCCACCGCGAAGCCCACCTCCCGGGCGGCGGAGGCCAGGGCGTCGAGCTCGCGCACCTGGAGGCGACGGGCGGTCAGCCAGGAGTAGGCGGCTGCGGCCAGCAGGATCCCGGCCACCACCAGGTACCCGTCGTTGACCAGCACGCCTCCCTCGCCGTAGGCCGCCCACAGGGCCACCAGCACCATCGCCACCACCAGGTAGATCGCTCCCTGGATCCGGCGCCGCCCGTTGTCGGGGAAGGTGTAGGGACCGGTCAGGCCGGTGACGTCGAGGTCGGCCGGCAACTCGTCGCGGATCTCCGTGATCCTCGCTTCGGTGTCCTGGGACGGCTCGACTGGCGCCGTCTCGGGATCGGCCTCGGCGGCAGCGGAGGGTTCGTCGGTCATCGGGGAGGGGACGGCCGAGAGCGGGCCGGGGCGGCGAGGCTACCGAATCGCCGGTGGGGCGGCGGCTGCGATACTCAAGGGGCAGGGGCTGGCGCCACCAGGGCCGGCGGGAAGAGAGCAGGACATGGCCGCCTCGTCGACCACCGACGCCACCGAGGAGCCGACGGGAGAGGGTGCCCGCAGCGCCGGCGACGCCATCGTCCTCGAGGAGGTGCTGGCCGCCCTCGAGTCGCTGGCCGCAGGCGACTTCGCCACCCGCCTGCCCTCGCGCCGCAAGGGGAGGGCCGGCGAGGTGGCACGGGCCTTTAACTCCGTGGCCGAGCGCAACGTCCGGTTCAGCAAAGAGCTGGACCGGGTGGCCAAGGTGGTGGGCCGCGAGGGCCGCATGCAGGACCGAATCACCCTGGGCGAGGCCCCCGGGGGCTGGGGGGCCGATGCCGTCGCCGTCAACGGCCTCATCGACGACCTGGTGCGGCCCACCACCGAGATCGCCCGCGTGCTCGGCGCGGTGGCGGCCGGCGACCTCGCCCAGAAGATGGCGCTCACCATCAACGAGCGGCCGGTGAAGGGCGAGTTCCGGCGCATCGGCACCGTGGTGAACGAGATGGTGCAGTCGCTGTCCACCTTCGCCGACGAGGTCAGCCGGGTGGCCCGCGAGGTGGGCATCGAGGGCCGCCTGGGCGGCCAGGCCAAGGTGCCCGGCGTCTCCGGAACCTGGAAGGACCTCACCGACAACGTGAACGAGCTGGCCGGCAACCTCACCGGCCAGGTTCGCAACATCGCCCAGGTGACCACCGCCGTCGCCAAGGGCGACCTGGGCCACAAGATCACCGTCGAGGCCAAGGGCGAGGTGGCCGAGCTGAAGGACACCATCAACACCATGGTCGACCAGCTGTCGGGCTTCGCCGACGAGGTCACCCGGGTGGCCCGCGAGGTCGGCACCGACGGCAAGCTCGGCGGTCAGGCCAACGTGAAGGGCGTCGCCGGCACGTGGAAGGCCCTCACCGACTCGGTGAACTTCATGGCCACCAACCTCACCGACCAGGTGCGCGACATCGCCCAAGTCACCACCGCGGTGGCCAACGGCGACCTGTCCCAGAAGATCAGCGTCGACGTGCGGGGCGAGCTGCTCGAGCTCAAGCGCACCATCAACACCATGGTCGACCAGCTGTCGGGCTTCGCCGCCGAGGTCACCCGGGTGGCCCGCGAGGTGGGCACCGATGGGCGCCTCGGCGGCCAGGCCCAGGTGCCCGGCGTCTCCGGCACCTGGAAGGACCTCACCGACAACGTCAACCAGCGGGCCGGCAACCTCACCGGCCAGGTCCGCAACATCGCCCAGGTCACCACGGCGGTGGCCAAGGGCGACCTCAGCCAGAAGATCACCGTCGAGGCCAGCGGCGAGGTGGCCGAGCTGAAGGCGACGATCAACACCATGGTCGACCAGCTCGGCAGCTTCGCCGACGAGGTCACCCGGGTGGCC
>JBBPYZ010000190.1:0-6245 GCA_038199465.1 Acidimicrobiales bacterium
GCGGCGCTGGGTGCGCTCGGCCAGGAAGGTCTGGGTGTCGTGGCGATCGGCCGGGTCGGCGGGTTCCACCCGCTGCCAGGTGCCGTCGGGCGGGAGGGCCCACGCCAGGCAGTCGTCGGACAGGTGCGAGGTCAGCACCTAGGCCAGCCGCTTGCGGGACTCGGGCTCGTCGATCTGCACGCACACCTCCACACGGCGGTCCAGGTTCCTCGGCATCATGTCGGCCGAGCCGATGAGGTAGCGCACCGGGTGCTCCTCGCCGTCGCCGAACGCGTATATCCGGGAGTGCTCCAGGAAGCGGCCGACCAGCGACCGCACACGGATGCGCTCGCTGAGGCCGGGCACCCCCGGTCGCAGGCAGCAGATCCCCCGCACGACGAGATCGATGTCGACGCCGGCGTTCGAGGCCCGGTACAGGGCCTCGATCACCTTGGGGTCGACCAGGCTGTTCATCTTGAACACCACCCGACCGGGGCCGCCAGCGCGGGCCACCCCGGCCTCGGCCTCGATCAGCTCGATGATCCGGTTGCGCAAGGTCGTCGGGGCCAGGAGGATCTTGCGGAAGCGGGTCTGGCGGCTGTAGCCGGTGAGCAGGTTGAACAGGTCGGTGAGATCGGCGCCCAGGTCGGGGTCGCTCGACAGCAGGCCGATGTCCTCGTAGGTGCGGGCCGTCTTGGAGTTGTAGTTGCCGGTGCCGATGTGGACGTAGCGGCGGATGCCGTCGGACTCCTGACGCACCACCAGCGCCGTCTTGGAGTGCGTCTTCAGCCCGACCAGGCCGTACACCACGTGCACGCCGGCCTCTTCCAGGGCGCGGGCCCAGGCCACGTTGGCCTGCTCGTCGAAGCGGGCCTTCAGCTCGACCAGGGCCGCCACCTGCTTGCCCCGCTCTGCGGCCCGGATGAGCGACTTCACGATCGGGCTGTCGGAGGACGTGCGGTACAGCGTCTGCTTGATGGTCAGGACGTGGGGGTCCACCGCCGCCTGCTGGATGAACGCCTCGACCGAGGCGGCAAAGCTCTCGTAGGGGTGGTGGACCAGGACGTCCCGCTCCCGGAGCACGGCGAAGATGTCGAGGGGCTCGTCGTCGCTCGAGGTCAGCCGCCGAGGGGTGGCGGGGACGTGGGGCGGGTCCTTCAGGTCGGGGCGGTCGAGGGCGCAGAGAGCGAACAGGCCGGTCAGGTCGAGGGGGCCGGGGACGTCGTAGAGGTCGTCGGGGTGCAGCTCGAGTTCGCGCACCAGCAGCTCACGCACCTCGTCGGTCATGGACGGCTCGACCTCGACCCGCACGGCCCGGCCGAAGCGTCGGCGGCGCAGCTCGATCTCGACCAGGGCCAGCAGGTCGTCGGCCTCCTCGTCCTCGAGGGTGAGATCGGCGTTGCGGGTGACCCGGAAGGCGTGGTGCTCCACGGCCTCCATGCCCGGGAAGAGGCGGTCGAGGTGGACGGCGATGAGCTGCTCTAGGGGCACGAAGGTGGAGCGGGCCGTTCGACCGTTCTCGTCCCCACCGGGTACGGCCACGAAGCGGGGCAGCAGGGGCGGCACCTTGACCCGGGCGAAGCGGCGCTGGCCGGTGTGGGGGTCGCCCACGATGACGGCCAGGTTCAGCGACAGGTTGGAGATGTAGGGGAACGGGTGGCTCGGGTCGACGGCCAGCGGCGTGAGCACCGGGAAGATGCGGTCGTGGAAGACCTGGTCGAGGGCTTCGCGCTGTCGGGCCCCCACCTCCTCGATCCGCACCACCTCGATGCCGTGGGTGACCAGGCTGGCGCTCACCTCCCGGTAGGCGGCCACGTGGCGCTCAACCAGGCCCAGCAACGCCGTGCGCACCTCCGGCAGCTGCTCGCCCGGGGTACGCCCGTCAGGGCTCGGGACCCCCACGTCGGCCGCCACCTGGTCCTTCAGCCCGGCGATCCGCACCTGGAAGAACTCGTCGAGGTTGTTGGCGAAGATGGCCAGGAACTTGGCCCGCTCTAGCAGGGGCAGGTCGGCCTGCTCGGCCTGGGCCAGCACCCTGGCGTTGAAGTCGAGCCACGACAGCTCACGGTTGAGGTAGCGCTCGCCGCTCGGGCGCAGGGCCGCCTCCTGCTCGGCCCGGGGCAGGTCGGCCAGCTCGGCCGCCAGCGGCGACAGCCGGGTGTCGAGCGTCTTCTCCTCGGTGTCCGCCATGTCCGGCAGGCTACGCGGAGGGCCCAGCCCGTCAGCCCTCGGGAACCCCGAGATCCCACTCGAGGTACAGCGCCTCGCGCTCGGCATCCTTCACGACCCGCTCGCGGTTGCGGCGGAACTGCGGGTCGTGTGGCGGCAGCAGCAGCAGGCGGGCGTTGACCCGCTGGCGGAACTCATCGATGGCCTTGCGGTCACCGGCGACGCCCTGCACGTCCCAGTGCGGGGCCACCGGACCGAGGTACACGATGCGCACCTGGCCACGGGGCCCCTGGTTGTCCGACAGCATCGACATCTGAGCGACCCTACCGCTGCCCCAGCTCGGCCTCCACCGTCTGGCGCTTGGCGTTGCGGACAAGGTCGATCTTCAGCTTGTCGCCCGGCTTCTTGGACCGGATGATCCGGCTGACGTCGGCCACCGAGCTGACGGGCTCTCCGTCCAGGGCGACGAGAACGTCGTTGTTCAGCACTCCCGCCCGGTCGGCCGCTGACCCCGGCTCGACGTTCTGGACGATGGCACCCTGGTCGACGCCCAGGCTGAGGCGGGCGGCGATGTTGGGCGTGACCGTGACGGTGCCCACGCCGAGAAAGGCGCCCGAGGTGCGAATGGGCCCGCCGCCCGCCTTGCGCAGCTCGTCGATGATCGGCTTGATGGTGTTGGCGGCGATGGCGAAGCCGATGCCCTCGGCGCCCGCCCCGGACCCGGACCCGCCCTGGTCGCGGATCACCGCGGTGTTGATGCCGATCACCTGGCCGGTGGTGTCGACCAGTGGACCGCCCGAGTTCCCCGGGTTGATCGCCGCGTCGGTCTGCAGGAGCCCGTCGAGGTTGCCCAGGCTGCGGCCCTTGGCGCTGATGATCCCGGTGGTGACGCTCGGGCCACCGACCAGGGCCAGGGCGTTGCCGATGGCCACGACGGCGTCGCCCACCTCAGTGGCGTCGCTGTCGCCGAGCGAGGCCGTGGGCAGCCCCGAAACCCCGTCGATCTTCAGCAGGGCCAGGTCGTTGGCCTGGTCGGAGCCCACGAGGGTGGCCCCGCGGGCCCGGGTCTCGTTGAACAAGGTGATGGATAGGTCCCCCCGCCCGGCCACGACGTGGGCGTTGGTGAGCACCTCACCGTCGGCTGAGATGATGACGCCGGTGCCGGTGCTGAGGCCGCCGCCGCCGCGCTGCTCGACGGTGACGACGGCGGGCTCGACCTTGGCCAGCACGTCCTTCACGCTCATCTGGGGACCCAACGCGGCCCCCGAGCGGGGGGTCACCGAGCGGGTGACGGGAGCCGACGTGGCCGGGGTCCCGGCGGCCTTCTCCCCGCCGCCGTCGACGGCGGCCACCACGCCGCCGCCGATCAGGGCGCCGGCCAGGGCGGCCACGCCCGCCACCCACACCCAGGCCCGGCTCCTGGGGCGACCGCCGCCGTCGCCGGGCGGGACCGACGACGGACCGGGACCGGCCGGTCCGGGTGCGGGATCGGCCGGCGGGGCCCACGGCCGGTCGACGGGCGGGCTCCACGGCTGGGTCGGCGGGGCGGCGACAGGGCCCGGCTGCCAGCCGCCCTGCTCGGGGTGGCTGTCCGGCTTCGGCCAGCCGCTGAGGTCTTCCACGTCGGTCACCCTTCTCGCTTCTCCGGGAACCCCCGGGCCGTCTCTCGCTCAACGACATCAGGTACGAACAGGTTCCAACCGGGAACCTTCCCACTGGGGCCGTGCGTTCACCACCTGAACCCGAACAGTGAACCCCGAGCAGTGACCCGAGCAGTGAACCAAGAGCTGGAGGCAGTCGAGGATGGAAACCGAGTGGATGCCCCGAGGCCGGTGCCGTGACGTTCAGCCGGGCACGTTCTTCCCGAGCGACGGGGTGGGGGTCGAGGTGGCCCGCCGCATCTGTGCCGAGTGCCCGGTCCAGGCCCCCTGCCTCGAGTACGCCCTCCTCCACCGCATCGACCACGGCGTATGGGGCGGCGCCTCCGAACGCGAACGCCGAAGGATCCTGAGGTCTCGCCGGGTCGAGGCGGCAGCCGTAGGCGCGCCACCAGGTTGAAGGCAGAAGCCCCGGCGGGGGGCTCGGGGGGGCGCAGCTTGCGGAGCCCCCTCGTCAGGCGGCGAAAGGGCAGCTTGCTGCCCCGCCGTTACAGGCTTGTCAGCCAGGCCGAAGGCCTGTCCGGAAGAGGAGGGGGGTCCGGGGGGAGGCGCTCGCGCCTCCCCCTGGCTCGCTCGCGCCTCCCCCCGGTCAAATGATGAGCTGGATGACGTGGCGCGAGGCCTGGCGGAGGCGGGCTGGGAAGGTGGGGGGGGAGGGCTCGGGGATGGAGCGGGCGGCGGCCAGGACCTCAGCCGGCGGGCCGTCGCCGACCACGGTGGTGGTGGTGCCCCGCTGGGACCAGATGATGACCTGGCCGCCGGCCCAGGTCCAGCGTCGGCCCATGCTCTCCCGCACGGGCAGGCGTTCGCCGCCGGTGGGCAGGGCTGACGGGTCGGCCTCGCCCAGCTGGGAGAACACCGACAGGGTGCGCACCCCGTCGCCGTAGAGGACCTGCACGGCCGGGCCCCGACGGTAGGCGCCCAGGCGGGCGTAGCCGCCGGCCAGCTCGGTCGGGGCCGGGAACGGCGACGGCACCCGGTCGAGCCGGGGCACCGGACCGGGCTCGCGGACCGAAGCGACCGAGCTGGTCCCCACCGTGCGCAGCCCTTCGAGGGTGACGAACTCGACCACGCGCACGGTCACGCCCCGGGCGTCGTAGACCTGCCGGCGCAGCAGCAGGCCGGTGGCGTCGTCCACATCGGCCTGCTCGGTGACCCGGCCGTTGAGGCCGAGGAGGACCCGGGTGGTGGGCCGGCCCAGGATCAGCGGCCCGACCTCGGCCCGCACCTGGTACTTGGCGGCGGGATCGGGGGCGGTGCGGGCGGTGCCCACCCCTCCGGTCCAGGTGAGCGTCGGCTGCTGCACCCCGACGCCCAGCTCGAGCTCGCTGCCCCTGCCCTTCACCGGCATCGACGCCTCGTGGCCGCCCCCGTCGCCGTCGACCCAGCGGATCACCACCGAGCCGTCGAAGGCCACCGACGTCGAGGCGGCATGGGCCCGGCGCAGCACCGCGGCGTCGCCCCCCGCCCGGGCCGGCACGGCGGTGAGCCCGGACACGACCAGGGCGGCCAAGGCTGCGGGGACCGCCAGGCAGGCCGCGCTCCTGGGCCTCATCGGGTGAACGAGATGGGCATGGCCGCAGGGGCCAGGCCCGACACCGCATCCGGACCGGGCGAGGAGGTGGAGTGCTGCGACACGAACGACGCCACCGCCGGGCGGCTGGGGTCGGCGGGTCCCTCCCGGCCGACCAGGCCGAGCACCCCGATCCCCGCCGCCGCCACGGCCGCGGTGGCGGCCAGGAGCTGGCGGGTGCGGGGCCGCACCTGAGCAGGTCGGCCCACCGCCGCCGGCCCAGGCCAGGCCCATGCCGGACGCAGCACGTCGGTTGGCGGGTCGATCAGCGGCAGGGCCCGAAGCGCCGTGCGGGCCCAGGCCACCTCGTCGTGCTCGGCGGCACAGGCGGGGCAGGCGGCCAGGTGGGCGTCGATCCCGGGCCGCAGGTCGAGGGCGACCTCACCGTCGAGGCAGGCCGAGATGAGGTCGCCGACGTGCACCGCCGGGGTGGCCCGCAGGACCCCGGCCGGCGCCTCAAGGGCCGGCAGGCCCCGCACGGCGAGGCGTGACGCCTCGACCTGGTCCCGCTCGGCTCCGCAGGCCGAGCAGCCGTCGACGTGGGCGGCCACCTCGCTGGCCTCGGCGGCGGTCAGCTCGCCGTCGAGCCACGCCGACAGGAGGTCGCCAGGGTGGGCGATGCTCACGACTCACGCCCGGCCAGGGTCTCGCGCAGCAGGGCCCGCCCCCGGTGGATGCGGCTGCGGACGGTGCCCACGGGCACGCCGAGCGAGGTGGCGATCTCCTGGTACGGCAGTCCGGCCACATCGCAGAGGACCACGGCCACCCGGAACTCGTCGGGGAGGCCGTCGAGCGCCCGCTGGACGTCGGCCGACAGGGTGGCGTCGGAGAACGCCTCCTCGGCGGCCTTGGTGGCCGGCAGCACC
>JBBPYZ010000191.1:0-3550 GCA_038199465.1 Acidimicrobiales bacterium
CGAGGCGGCCGGCGCCACGGCCGAGGTGGTTCGCCATGCCCTCGGCAATCCACTCACCGCCGCCCGCGCCGTGGCGGCCATGGTCGAGGTCGACCGGTGCCGGTCTCCGCTGTGGCGGCGGCGGGGGGTGCGCCGCCAGCTCGAGGTGCTGTCGTTCGACCGCCACGAGGTGGAGGCGGCGGCCGCCCGGTTGGGCGGAACCCTCGACGAGCTGCTGGTCAGCGCCCTGTGCGACGCCGCCGGCGCCTACCACCGGGCCCGGTGCGTCGACGTCGGCGATCTGCGCATCGCCGTGCCGGGCAGCACCCGCCCCGACCGCACGGCCCGGGCCAGCACCCAGCTGCCGGCCCGGCTCCTGGTGCCCTGCGGCGAGCTGGAGTCGGAGGAGCGGTTCGCCCTGGTCCGCCAGCGGCTGCGGGCCGCGCACGACGCCACCGCCCCCGGCCTGGTCGACACCACCGCCAGCGTGCTCGCCAGCCTCCCCCCGCCGCTGGTGGCCCGGGTGGCCCGCCAGCAGACCAGCAGCGTCGACTTCGCCGCCTCCACCCTGCCGGGCCTCGCCTCCACCCGGTGGCTGGCCGGGGCCCGCGTCCTGCACAGCCACCCGATGGGCCCGACCGGGGGCACGGCCTTCCTGGGCACCGTGCTGTCCTCGGCCGGCACCCTCGACCTCGGCCTGTGCTGCGACCGTGGCGCCGTCCTGGACCCCGCCGAGCTGGCCGAGCGGATCGCCGCCGGGTTCGCCGCCCTCGGCTGCACCCCCGGGCCCATGGGGAAGACCGAACTCGGAGGATCCCGATGATCGACATCCGACCCGGCCCTGAGCGCCCCGCCACCCGCCTGCCATGGCTCGTCGCCCGCGGCGCGGCCCGGCTGGGTGACACCGCCCTTGCCGCCGGGGATGCAGCCCGGCTCACCGACGCCGGGGCGCCGCAGTTGGCCGCCTCCGACGAGGGCGCCGAGGTCCTCGTCTGGGAGTTCGCCTGAGGTTAGGTTCGCGGCCATGGAGCCCGACCAGGCCGTCCTCGACTTCACCTGCCCCCGGTGCTGCGCCCCTGTGCAGGCCCGGTTCTACGGGCCCTGCCCCGGCTGCCGCGCCCAGCTGGTGGCCGCCCACGCCGGCCAGGGCCGGGCCGTCGAGGTCGGGCGCTTCGAGCCGGCCCTGCAGGTGGTGCCGAACCAGGTGGCCACCAAGGAGTAGCGCGAGGTGGGGCCGGGCACCCTGGGCCCATGGGCGAGATCGAGCGCAGCCTCGAGGTGCAGGCCGAAGCGAGCCAGGTGTGGGCCGTGCTGGTCGACGTGCGCAGCCTGCCCAAGGTGTCACCTCACACCGTCGAGGTGAAGCACCCGCCCGAGCAGCTGACCCACCAGGGCGAGCGGTTCACCCAGGTCGTGGTCGCCGCCGGCAAGCGCTTCGAGTCGGAGTGGGAGGTCAACGCCTTTGATCCGGGCCGGTCGCTGGCCATCGAGGGGAGCGTCGGGTTCGGGGTGCGGTTCTGCCTGTCCCAGATGGTCGAGGCCGCCGGCCCGGGCCGCAGCACGCTGTCGGTGCGCATCACCTACAAGCTGCCCTTCGGCCCGCTGGGCCGGGTGGCGTCCCGCCTCGGCGTCGAGCGCCTGGCCGCCACCGAAGCCGAACAGGTCTTGGCCAACATCGCCGCTCTGGCCGAGTCCCGAACCCCGCCCCACCCCGGTCGGACCGCCTAGCTGGCCCGTAGCCGGCGTCCCTTTTGCCGGGTGGGCGACCCTGTCATTCCGCCCTCCACGACCCATCTGCCCCGGACGCGCCGCACAGCGTCGCCCGGTCGGTCACACTGCCGGCACGGGCGGCCCCTGCCGCCCCTCGAGCCGAGGCGGGACTGGCGATGACCGAGCGTGAACGATGCAGGCGGCGAAGGCCCGTCCGCACCGAGGAGGGCCTCTTCCGGGGCGCAACCGTCCTGCTCGGGGTCGCCATCCTCACGTTGGCCGCCTCCGGCGTCGCCGCTGCGGTGGTGGTGACCGTGCGCGACACCTACCCCGACCGGTGGGATCCTCGGGTGCTGGACCTTGTGGCCTACGTCGAACGGGAGCGGGGCCTCACCTTCAAGCACCCTGTCCCGATCGACTTTCTCACCGACGCCGACTTCCGAGCCGAGGTCACCGGCACCGAGGCTCCCGATGCCACGGCGCGGGCCGAGATCAAGCGCGCCGAGGCGATGCTGCGGGCCGTCGGGCTCCTCAGCGGGCCGGTCGGCATCGCGGCCGCCGGGAACGAGCTGGCCGGCGACGGCATCGTGGGCCTGTACAACGACAGGGACGAGCGGGTGGTGATCCGGGGCGACGTCCTGGACGACGAGCGCCGCCTCACCCTGGTTCACGAGCTCACCCACGTCCTGCAGGACCAGACCTTCGACCTGGGCGACTACAAGGGCGGGGTCCGGACCTCCGGCGAGCTGGCCGCCTACACCGCGGTGGTGGAAGCCGATGCGTCCGAGGTCGAGGACGCGTGGAGGGAGTCGCTGCCGGCCGCCGCCCGCGAGGCGCTGGCCGCAGCCGAGGACAAGGGCGCCCCTCCCGACTTCAAGGGGGTCCCCCCGGTGTTCGTCGAGCTCCTCGGCTTTCCCTACGCCTTTGGCCCCGGCTTCCTGCAGGCGGTGGTCGACAAGGACGGCCTGGCCGGGCGGAACCGGCTCTTCACCGAGCCGCCCACCACCGAGGAGCAGATCCTCCTGCCGGATGCCTACCTCAACCGCCAGGGCGCCCAGGAGGTGAGGTTTCCGGCCCTCAAGGACGGGGAGAAGGCCATCCCGGGCTCCGAGGACGACTTCGGGATGCTCTCCCTGCTCGTGATGCTCGGTGAGCGCGTCGACTTCGGCGTGGCCTGGCCGGCGGTGAACGGCTGGGCGGGCGACGCCGCGGTGGCCTTCGAACGGTCGGGCACCGTGTGCGTGCGGGCCGAGGTGGCCTTCGACAGCGGGCCCCAGGCGGAGAGGTTCGCCGGCGCCTTTGCCACCTGGTCCTCGGGCCGTCCGGCGACCCAGACCCGCAACGACCGCTCGGTGACCTTCGAGTCGTGCGACCCGGGCACCGCCGCCGCGGGAGGTCGGTCCGCAGGCCACGTCTCGGGCATCCAGGGGCTGGCCCTGCGCAAGGCCCTCATCGCCACCCTGCAGCAGCAGGGCATCCCCCAGCAGGGAGCCGTCTGCACCACCGACGCCCTGCTGGCCAAGCTGACCGCCGACCGCTTCGCGGAGCTCGACGGCACCCTGAGCAAAGACCCGGGCAACAAGGCCGCGCAGCTCGAGATCCAGCGGAGCATCGCCCAGGTCGTGCCCGGCTGCCGCTAGGCCTGGGATCCTGGCCGGCGTGGTCCGCGTCGAGCCGGCGACCGTGGCGTGGCTGGAGGCTCTGGCCGAGGGTGACGAGGTGATGGAGCACCTCGCCCTCTCGCCGGTCCCGCTCCCCCCATCCGGGCGCTCTCGGCGGCGTTTCCTTCATTAGGCTGGTACTCGCCGGCATTTCTTCCACAACCTGATGGCCAGACCGCCCGCCACCCCGTGGCCGACCA
>JBBPYZ010000192.1:0-4989 GCA_038199465.1 Acidimicrobiales bacterium
CCTCGACCACTACCCGGTCGAGGACCTCGAGCTGATCGTCACCCGCACGGCCCGGATCTTCGGGGTGGCGCTGGATGCCAGCGGCGCCTTTGAGATCGCCCGCCGCAGCCGGGGCACGCCCCGGATCGCCAACCGGCTCCTGCGGCGGGTGCGCGACTACGCCGAGGTGCGGGCCGGCGGCGTGATCGACCTTGGGGTGGCGGCCGAGGCCCTGGCCTGGCTCGAGGTCGACCAGCTGGGGCTCGACAAGGTCGACCGAGCCATCCTCGACGCCCTCTGCCGCCGCTTCGGCGGCGGTCCCGTGGGCCTCAGCACGGTGGCGGTCAGCGTGGGCGAGGAGCCCGAGACGGTCGAGGAGGTCTACGAGCCCTTCCTGCTGGTGCAGGGGCTCCTGGTGCGCACCCCCCGGGGCCGGATGGCCACACCGGCGGCGTGGGCCCACCTCGGGCTCGTCCCCCCGGCTCCCGGCGACGCCCCCCGCCTGTTCTGAGGCGGCGCCCGGTTCTGCCGGGAGTACTGGTGCGCTGAGCGACACGTACTCCCGGCAGAACCGGGCGGGACTGAGCGGCCGGGCGCGACACCGTGCGTTAGGGTCCGCCCGCCCATGAAGCGCAACCACATGCTCTCGCTGGCCTTCATCCTGCTCCTCGCCGTCGGCGGGCTGGCGGCTGTCATCGCCACTGACTCCAAGCCCCTCCTCGGGCTCGACCTCCAGGGCGGGGCGTCGGTGGTGCTCGCCCCGGTGAAGGGGGCGAACCCGAGCGACGACACCATCGACCAGGCCATCTCCATCATCCGCCAGCGGGTCGACGGGGTCGGGGTGGCCGAGCCCGACATCACCCGCCAGGGCAAGAACGTCGTCATCCAGCTCCCCGGGGTGAAGGACACCGACCGGGTGCTGGCCCTGGTCGGCCAGACCGCCCAGCTGCGGTTCCGGCCCGTGCTCGGCTCCCAGCTCAAGCCGCCGCCCGACCAGCCCCCGCCGGCCGAGGGCGAGCCGGAGCCGCTGACCGTCACGCCCCGCGGGGAGGACAAGCCCGAGGCCCAGGTGGTGCTGCCCGGCAAGCAGGGCGATCAGGAGCTGCTCTACGCCCTCGGTCCGTCGCTGGCCGACGGCACGATCGTCGACACCGCGGCGGCCGTGGCGCCCACCATCGGCGGCCAGTGGAAGGTCTCCTTCGAGATGACGGGCAGCGGCGCCGGCGTCTTTGACGGCATCGCCGCCAAGTGCAACCCCACGCCCGATCCCAAGGTGTGCCCCACCGGCAGCCTGGCCATCGTCCTCGACGGGGTGGTGAAGTCCGCACCCAGCATCAACACCAACCAGTTCGGGGGCAAGGGCGAGATCTCCGGCTCGTTCTCCCAGCGGGAGGCCAAGGACCTGGCCCTGGTCCTGCGGTACGGCTCGCTGCCGGTTGAGTTCGTGAAGGAGCGCAGCGAGGCGGTGTCGGCCAGCCTCGGCAAGGAGTCGCTGCAGGCGGGCCTGGTGGCCGGCGCCATCGGCCTGGGCCTGGTGCGGCTCTACATGGTGCTGTACTACCGGGCCCTCGGTCTGGTGGTGATGCTGGGCTTGTGCGTCAGCGGCGCCCTGCTCTACTCGATCCTCACCTACCTCTCGGTGAGCAGCGGCCTGGCCCTGAGCCTGGCCGGGGCCACGGGGGTGATCGTGTCGGTGGGCGTCACCGTCGACTCCTACATCGTGTACTTCGAGCGGTTGAAGGACGACCTGCGCAGCGGGCGCAGCGTCAAGGCCTCGGTGGGCCGCTCGTTCAACCGGGCGTGGCGCACGATCCTGGTGGCCGACGGCACCTCGTTCATCGGCGCCGCCATCCTCTACTTCCTCACGGTCGGGCCGGTCCGGGGCTTCGCCCTCACCCTGGCCCTGTCCACCGCCCTCGACGTGGTCATCGCCTGGTTCTTCACCCGGCCGATGGTGGCCCTGCTCAGCCGCAGCAAGTTCTTCACCGAGGCCCGCTTCTTCGGGCTCAACCGCAGCCTGGCCAGCACCCGGGCCGCCCCGGGCGAGGTCACGGCGTGAGCATCGAGACCGACGCCGCCCCCGAGGTCTCGCGGGGCGGGCTGGGCAGCCGCCTCTACAACGGTGAGACCAGGATCGACTTCATCGGCCGGCAGCGGCGCGGACTGGTCCTCTCCGCCCTGGTCATCGGCCTCGGCCTGATCGCGTTGCTGGTCCAGGGACTCAACTTCGGCATCGAGTTCCGGGGCGGCACGTCCTGGGACGTGCCGGCCGATGTCAGCGTCCGCCAGGTGCAGGACATCATGGGCGAGGCCGGGTTCCCCGAGGCCAAGGTGCAGCGCTTCACCCCCACCAGCGGCGAGCCGTTCGTGCGGGCCCAGGCCTTGGTCGAGGGCGACGACGCCGCCGCCCGGGAGACCGAGAGCCTGAAGGTGCGGGACAAGCTGGCCACCCTCTCGCCCGGCGAGCCGGTCAGCACCACGGTGGTGGGCCCGTCGTGGGGCAACGAGATCACCAAGAAGGCCCGCAACGCCCTGGTGGTGTTCTTCCTGGCCATCGCCGCCTATCTGGCCCTGCGCTTCGAGCTGCGGATGGCGGTCGCCGCCCTGGCCGCGGTGGTCCACGACATCCTCGTGACCATCGGCATCTACGCCCTCAGCGGGCTTGAGGTGACCCCGGCGTCGGTCATCGCCTTCCTCACCATCCTGGGCTACTCGCTCTACGACACCGTGGTGGTGTTCGACCGGGTCGACGAGAACGCCAAGGCGCTGGCCTCCACCGGTCGGGCCACGTACTCCGACGTGGTGAACCTGTCGATGAACCAGACCCTGATGCGGTCGCTGAACACCTCACTGGTGGCCATCCTGCCCATCGTGTCGGTGCTGGTCATCGGCACGTTCATCCTGGGCGCCACCACCCTGCGCGACTTCGGCATGGCCCTGTTCATCGGCCTGGTCACCGGCGCCTACTCCTCGGTGTTCATCGCCTCACCCGTCCTGGCCTGGCTGAAGGAGCGCGAGCCCCGCTACCGCCAGCTGCGGGCCCGCCTCGACCAGCGGGGCGGCTCCGACATCGGTCTCCTGACCGCGGCGGGGGCGACCCGGGCCAGCATGGCCGGGCGCAGCGCACCGGTGCGAGCGTCGACCAAGGCCAGACGGCCGGCAGGCGGATCACCCAAGTCCAAGGCCAAGGCCAAGGACAGGGCAAGCACCAACGCCCCGACCGGCATCGTGCTCAAGCCGGGCGGGGCGGTCGAACCCGGCACCACCGCCTCGACCCTCGGCGAGTCGAGCGCGGCCGACCCGGGAACGGCCGGACCGGATCACGCCGAGGATGGCGCCGAGGCGGCAGCCGGAACGGGCACGGCGAAGCCCCCGGCAGTCAAGGGCCGTCCGGCGGCCAAGGGCCGCCGCCCGCCGCCGCCGGTGTACCGGCAGAACAAGCGCTCCAAGCGGTGACCGAGCTTCAGCAGCGGCTGACGGCCTCCATCCGCGACATCGCCGACTTCCCTCGGCCGGGCGTGGGCTTCAAGGACATCACGCCCCTGCTGGGTGACGCCGCCCTGCTGCGGGCCACGGTCGACGCCCTGGCCGCCCCGCTGGCCGACGCGGGCGTGACCAAGGTCCTCGGGGTCGAGGCCCGCGGGTTCATCCTCGCCACCCCGGTCGCCCTTGCCCTCGGCGCCGGGTTCGTCCCCGTCCGCAAGGCCGGCAAGCTGCCGTGGGTCGTCGAGACCGCCGAGTACGCCCTCGAGTACGGAACCGACGTCCTCGAGATCCACCGCGACGCCCTGACCCCGGGGGAGCGGGTCGTGATCGTCGACGACGTGTTGGCGACGGGGGGCACGGCGGCAGCGACGGTCCGCCTGGCCGAGGCCCTCGGTGCCGAGGTGGTGGGCCTGTCGTTCCTCCTCGAGCTGAGCTTCCTCGGCGGGCGCGCCGCTGTCCCCGGGTGCGCCGTCACGTCGCTTCTCGCCTACTGAGGAGGAGGACGGTGGAGGTCAGGGGCCTCACCGTGGAGCTTGGAGCCGGCCGGTAGCCTCTGCTCATGGCGACCGTGCTGCCCTGGCGAAGAAGCCAGGCCGCGCCGGCCGACGGCAGCCTCGGGCCCCTTCTGACCGAGTACCGGGCCCGGCGCCCGCGGGCCGACAGCGGCCTGGTCAGCCGGGCCTACCGGACCGCCGAGCAGGCCCACCAGGGCCAGCTGCGCAAGTCGGGCGAGCCGTACATCACCCACCCGCTGGCCGTGGCCACCATCCTGGCCAAGCTGGGGCTCGACGACATCACCCTGGCCGCCGCGCTGCTCCACGACGCCGTCGAGGACACCTCGGTCACCCTGGAGGAGATCGAGGCCGAGTTCGGCGCCCCCGTGGCCCAGATCGTCGACGGCGTCACCAAGCTGGACCGGGTCAAGTTCGCCTCCAAGGAGGCCCAGCAGGCGGCCACCGTTCGCAAGATGCTGATCGCCATGGCCAAGGACGGCCGGGTCCTGCTCATCAAGCTGGCCGACCGCCTCCACAACATGCGGACCATCGCGGCCATGGACGAGGACAAACAGCAGCGGATCGCCCAGCAGACCCTCGACATCTACGCCCCCTTGGCCCACCGGCTGGGCGTCCAGGACGTGCGGTGGCAGCTGGAGGACCTCTCCTTCGCCGCCCTCCACCCCCGTCGCTACGCCGAGATCGAGCAGATGGTCGCCACGCGGGCGCCCGAGCGCGAGATATACCTGGCCCAGGTGCTGGAGCAGGTGCAGGACCGGCTCGAGACCCTGAAGATCCAGGGCGAGGTCACCGGTCGGCCCAAGCACCACTGGGCCATCTACGAGAAGATGAAGGGGAAGGGCCGGGAGTTCGACGACATCTTCGACCTCGTCGGCATCCGGGTGGTGGTCGAGCGCGAGAGCGACTGCTACGCCGCCCTCGGGTGCATCCACGGCAGCTTCTCGCCGGTGCAGGGCCGCATCAAGGACTACATCTCGATGCCCAAGTTCAACCTCTACCGGTCGCTGCA